>NZ_JBTSEG010000017.1:0-68687 GCF_054605375.1 Sulfuriferula sp.
ATGAAAGCGATTCGACACAGCAAACCGGCAGACGAGTGGTCCAAGACCATCGTCGCGTTTCCGTCGCCCCATAAGCTGAAAGAGCTGTGCATCTCGCAAAGCAGCGCGCAGGCTGGCGTCGCAAATATTGCTGGTGATCAGCAGAAATTCAAGATCCGGCTGGCCAGCGACGAGGACCGGGTACAGTCAGCCAGCCTGCTGGTTCAAAAAATGTATTCCTGGCGCGGTTATCAGAGCAGGCAGATGGATCAAGACCCGAACCGCATCACGCTACTTGCATTCGATATCGACAAGATCGTCGGGACGCTCAGCCTGGGCCTGGACTCGTCGGTCGGCTTGCTGGTGGACGAATTGTACAAACCGGAAGTGGATAGTCTGCGCGCCCAAGGACGGCGGGTATGCGAGATCATCAAGCTTGCGCTGGATAAACGCCTGGGTTCCAAGCCCGTTCTCGCAGCGCTGTTTCATATCTCTTTCATCTATGGCCGCAATATCCACCAGGGAACGGATTTTGTAATCGAAGTGAATCCGCGGCATGTGGGATTTTATCGGCGCATGCTGGGCTTTGAGCTGTTAGGCGAGGAGCGCATGTGCAATCGCGTCAATGCGGCGGCCGTGCTGCTGCGACTGGATTTATCCTATGCCGCGCAGCAGATTGAAAAACTGGGCGGTCTGGCGCAAAAACCGCCAGGCGAAAAATCCTTGTACCCGCATGGATTTTCGAAGCGGGAGGAAGAGAGAATCACCCAGCGCCTGCTGCACGGGACCGATAACCGTAGCGGCTTGCGATCCAAACCGCTACGGCTTGCCAACGCGTTCTGAGAGCCGCCTGAATTTGGCGGTCTTCTTCGCTGCCAGAAAAGTAGTTGTCCACGAAACGATTCTCGCAGGGGTATTGCCCTTGAGCAATAAATCGCAAAAGCACAAAAAGCACAAAATGGGGTAAGCAGGCATTTCGTCGTAAGGCGGAAGCTCGCAAAATATTCAAAGAAATAACAAGCTGTGGATCATCGCCCGATGGGTGAATGACTTAAATAAATACAATACATTGATTTATAATATATTTATCGCGGATAAGTCGCCGTTTTTATCGTTGGAATTCGCAACATGTCCAGTCACTCCCTGCGCTTGCTGATCCGCATGGTAACTGCTGCGTACCATCGGCCCGCAGGCGGCGTGCTTGAAGCCCATTTCGGCGGCGGCAGCCTCGAATACGGCGAACTGCTCCGGGGTGACGTAGCGGGTGAGCGAGATGTGGTGGCTGGAGGGTTGCAGATACTGGCCGATGGTGAGCATGTCGACGTCGTGGGCGCGCAGGTCGCGCATGACGTCGAGCACTTCGGCGTCGGTTTCACCGAGGCCGACCATGATGCCGGATTTGGTGGGAATGCCGGGATGCTGCGCCTTGAAGTCACGCAGCAGTTGCAGCGAGTGGGCGTAGTCGGCGCCGGGGCGGGCGGCCTTGTACAGGCGCGGCACGGTTTCCAGGTTGTGGTTCATCACGTCGGGCGGTGCGCTGCCTAAAATATCCAGCGCAATATCCAGCCGTCCGCGAAAATCCGGGGTGAGGATTTCGATGCGGGTCTGCGGCGCAGCCATGCGTACGGCGCGGATGCACTCGGCAAAATGGCCGGCGCCACCGTCGCGCAAGTCATCACGGTCGACGCTGGTGATGACCACGTATTTGAGCTTCATCGCGGCGATGGTGTGGGCGAGGTGGGCGGGCTCGTCGACATCGGGCGGCAGCGGTTTGCCGTGGCCGACGTCGCAGAACGGGCAACGCCGGGTGCACAGATCGCCAAGGATCATGAAGGTGGCGGTACCATGACGGAAGCATTCGCCGATATTGGGGCAGGAGGCTTCTTCGCACACGGTATGCAGCTTTTGCTCGCGCAGGATGGCTTTGAGTTCGGCGACTTCGGGCGAGTTGGGTGATTTGGCGCGAATCCAGGACGGCATTTTGAGGCGCTCCTGCGGCACGATCCTGATCGGGATGCGCGCGGTTTTGGCTTCGCCTTTGTGGAGTTTGATGTCGGCCATGTTCAGGTTCCTTTGCTGTGCTTCACAGCGTGATGTGTCGGGTCAGGTGCGCGGCCAGCGTTTCGGCCAGTTCGGCCGGGGTCGCGGCGATGCCGGTATCGCGGGTTTGCGTCACCGCCATGGCCGGGTAGCCGCACGGGTTGATATGGCTGAACGGGGTTAAATCCATGTCCGCATTCAGCGCCAGTCCATGGTAGCTGCAGCCACGTTTGATGCGCAGCCCGAGCGCGGCGATCTTGGCGCCCGCCACATACACACCAGGGGCGTCGGCGCGGCGTTCGGCGTGAATGTTGTGCTCGGCCAGCAGGTCGATGACGGCCTGCTCCATGCGGGTAACCAGTTCGCGCACTCCGAACCCGCCTCGTTTCAAATCCACCAGCAAATAGGCCACCACCTGGCCGGGGCCGTGGTAGGTAATCTGGCCGCCGCGGTCGATTCTGACCAGCGGGATGCCGATATCATCCAGCAGGTGTTCCGGCTTGCCGGCCTGGCCGAGTGTGTACACCGGCGGGTGCTGCAGCAGCCAGATTTCATCCGCGGTCGCGTCATCACGCCGGGCGGTGAACTCCTGCATGGCCTGCCAGGTGGGCAGGTATTCTACCCGCCCGAGGTGGCGAATCAGCACATCGGCCAAGCTTACAGTACCAGCTTGACCATGGCATGGCTGGTCAGCGCCCGATACAGGTTATCCAGTTGCTCACGCGAGGTGGCGCGCACGGTGCAGGTCACGCTGATGTAGTTGCCGCCACTGCTGGGGCGCATTTCCATCGTGGCGGCGTCGAAATCCGGCGCGTGCTGCAGCACTACTTCGAGGATGGTCTGGGCAAACTCGGGGTGCGCCGCGCCCATGATCTTGATGGGAAAATCGCTGGGATACTCAATCAGGCTTTCTTCGCTCATCCGGCCTCCGTTTCACTTGAAGAGCAGGCGCAGGCTGTCCCAGGCGCGTCCGAACATATTGGCGACGCCGACGCTATGCAGCGCCTGCAGGGGATATTGCGCCAGTTGTTTGCCATCCAGTGTAATCGTGACGGTACCGACCTGCTGCCCCGCCACCAGCGGCGCCAGCAGGGGCTGGCGCGTGGTCATGGTGGCCTTGATGCCTTTGGATTGACCACGCGGCAGGTTCAGGTAGATATCGCGGGTGAAGCCGGCCTTGAGGGTACCGTATGAGCCTTTCCAGACTTTCAGGTTCGCCACGATCTGGTTTTTTGCATACAGCCTGACGCTATCGTAAAACTGGAAACCATAGTTGAGCAGGCGCTGGCTTTCCATCGCCCGGGCCGAGTCGGACTCCGTACCGAGCACGACCGACAGCAAGCGCCGCGTACCGCGATGCGATGAGGCGATCAGGCAATAACCGGCATTCTGCGTGTGCCCGGTTTTCAGGCCGTCCACGCTGGGGTCGGTCCATAGCAGGCGGTTGCGGTTGGGCTGGGTAATGCCGTTGTAGGTATATTCCTTGATCGAATACAACGGATAGTATTGGGGAAAATCACGCACGAGGGCGACGGCCAGGCGCGACAGATCACGTGCGGTCGAATAGTTCCGGGCGTCCGGCAGGCCGGTGGGGTTGGTGAAATGCGTATTGCTCATGCCCAGTTTCTGGGCCTGCTTGTTCATCATTTCGACAAACCCGGCCTCGCTGCCGCCGATGGCTTCGGCCAGCACCATGGTGGCATCGTTGCCGGATTGCACGATCATGCCGCGCAGCAAGTCCGATACGCTGACCGGTTTGTTGGGCTCGATGAACATGCGCGAGCCCTCGGCTTTCCAGGCTTTTTCCGAAACCGGCAGGCTGCCCGTCAATTTGATTTGGCCCCGGTGCAGCGCGGCAAAAGTCAGGTAGGCGCTCATCAGCTTGGTCAGCGATGCCGGCTCGATACGCTGGTCGGCATTATGCTCGACCAGCACCTGTCCGCTTTGCATGTCCAGCAGCAACCAGGCCTTGGCCGTCAACTTGGGCGGCGGCTCTGCGGGCAAGTCGGCCGGCACTGCCATCACCGTGCAGGAAATAATCAGTAACAGTAAGGCAAAAATCTTTTTCATCGAGGCAATCAATACAAAGTTGGGTTTAACGGACAATGCGGATCGGCTTCAGGTTCATGCGCTGTTGCACATCGCGGGCAGCCTCATCGGCGCTATCCGCATCCGCATATGGCCCCAGCGCGACCCGGTAGCGGTCGTCATGGTCGAAAATAACCAGATCGTTACTTTTGGCATCGAGCTGCGTAGTGGCACGTGCCAGCAGTTTTTCAGCATTGGCGCGGCGGCTGAAACTGCCCAGCTGCAAATAGGTGCCGGATTCGGTCCCGGCATCATGCTCGCGTGCAATCTCCCCGGGGGTAATGCTTTCAACTGCTACCCGGCCGCTACCGCCCTGCACAATGCCGAGTTTGTGGGCGGCCGTATAGGACAAATCAATGATACGCCCCTTGTGAAACGGGCCGCGGTCGTTGATACGCACCACCACGGATTTGCCGGTCGTCAGCGAGGTGACCCGCGCGTAGCTGGGCAGCGGCAAGGTCGGGTGCGCGGCGGTCATGGCATACATGTTGTAGGGTTCGCCGGATGCTGTCGGTTTGCCATTAAAGCGCCGCCCATACCAGGAGGCCAGGCCTTCCGCCTTATAACCCTTGTTGGTGGGCAACGGCGTATATTCACGGCCCAATGCCATGTACGGCTTGTTGTTGGCTTCGCGTAGCGGCTCGACCTTGGGCACCGCATCGGGTATCGCGTCCAGATCGGGTGGCGGATTGTCACCCGGGCCGTCGTCCAGATAATAGCCACCCGGTTTTACGGATTTAGCGGTCGTGCCACTGGCCTCGGGCTGGCCGGGCTTGGTGACCGCCCCCGCCGGTTTGGCTGGTGTTTCCGGCACAGTGCGCAATGGCTGGCCCGCACAACCGGCCAGTAGCAGAACGGCCAGGTAGAGTCCAAATTGTTGTGATTTCATGATTTGAGCAACTTTCTATGGGTTTTCACACTCATCAATATGCCAAATCCCAGCATGACGGTAACCATGGCTGTTCCTCCATAACTCATCAGCGGAAGCGGCACACCCACCACCGGCAGGATGCCGCTGACCATACCCATATTGACGAATGCGTAAGTGAAAAATGCCAGCGTCAGACTGCCTGCCATCAGCCGTGAAAACAGGGTGGGCGCGCCGGCGGCGATCATCAGGCCGCGTACAATAATGGCCAGAAGCAGGGTCAGCAGCAAGGCGTTGCCAAGCAGCCCGAATTCTTCGCCGAATACCGCAAAGACAAAGTCTGTGGTGCGTTCCGGCAAAAAACCCATATGGGTCTGGGTGCCCTGCAACCAGCCTTTGCCAAAGCTGCCGCCCGAACCCATGGCGATGGTGGACTGGATGATATGGTAACCCGAGCCCAGCGGATCCCGGGTCGGATCAATCAGCGTCAGGATGCGTTTCTGCTGGTAATCATGCATAAAATGCCAGACGACCGGCAGGCTGGCACCCACTGCCACCAGCATGCCCAGCATGATGCGCCAGGGCAGACCGGCAAAAAACAATACGTAAAATCCGGATGCGGAAATCAGCAATGCGGTCCCCAGATCGGGCTGTTTGACGACCAGTGCCACCGGGATCGCCAGCAACAAGGCAGCGATGCCGTAATCCTTGAGGCGGATGACGGCCTCGTGGTGGTGAAAGTACCAGGCCAGCATCAACGGCATGGCGATTTTCATGATCTCGGAAGGCTGGATACGCGTTATTCCCAGATTCAACCAGCGCCGCGAGCCATTAACTACCTCGCCTACCGTGGCCACGCCCAGCAACAGCAGCACGCCCACCACATACAAGGGCAACGCCAGGCTGAGCAGGTACTGCGGCGGAATATTGGCCACCAGCACCATCACGCCCAATGCCACCAGCATGTTGATGCCATGCGAAATGAGCCGCGCTTCGCTCTGGCTGGCCGCGCTGTACTGCACAAACAGGCTCAGCACCATCAGCGTCAACAACAACAGCAGCAAGGGCACATCAATGTGCGACAGCACCTTCAGCAATCCGCGTCTAATCCGCATGCACATCTCCTGGCGCAACTGCCGGCGCTTTAATCACCTCAGCCCTGGGCAATTTTCCGAGCAGATAATAATCCATCACGGCCCGCGCAATCGGCGCCGCCGTGCTGCCGCCGTGCATGCCGTTTTCGACCAGCACCGCGATGGCAATTTTCGGGTTATCTGCCGGTGCAAAGGCAATATATACCGCATGGTCGCGGTGGCTGGCCAGTATGCGCTTGGCATCGTATTTTTCACCCTGCTTGATGCCCACCACCTGGGCCGTGCCGGTTTTGGCGGCAATCAGGTAGGGTGCGCCCACGTTCGCGCTCACCGCGGTACCGCCGGGACGGGTGACGTCCACCATTGCAGACACGACAACCTGCAGATCCGCCGGTTTGATATCGATATGGCCGACCACGTGCGGCGCGATAACGCGGCGCTGGCCGGTACGGCTATCGATAATCGCCTGCACCAGTTCCGGACGATAAACCGTGCCGCCATTGGCCAGTGCGGCGGTCGCCACGGCCAGCTGCAGCGGCGTGACCAGATTATAGCCCTGGCCGATACCGGCAATGACCGTCTCGCCCGGATACCAGGGCTGTCTTGAGCGTCTGGCCTTCCATTCGCGCGAAGGCAGTACGCCGGCCGTTTCACCGTCCAGGTCGATGCCGGTTTTCCGGCCGAAGCCGAACTGGGAGAGAAAGGCATGCATGCGGTCGATGCCCAGATCATTGGCGAGACGGTAATAATAGGTGTCGCACGATTGCACGATGGATTTGTGCATGTCCACCGTGCCGTGGCCGCCGGGCTTCCAGTCACGGTAGCGGTGGGTACTGTTGGGCAGCGAAAAATAACCCGGGTCGAAAATGGTATCGCCCGGCTTGCGCACACCGTAGCTCAGCCCTGCCAGCGCCATGAACGGCTTGATGGTGGAGCCTTCCGGATAGGCGCTGCGAAACGCGCGGTTCAGCAAGGGCTTGTCGGGCGAATCGTTGAGCGCATTCCAGTTTGCCGTATCTATCCCGTTGACGAACAGGTTGGGATCAAAGCCGGGCATGCTGACAAATGCCAGTACCCCGCCGGTTTTCGGGTCGATTGCCACCAGTGCGCCGCGATAGCTGCCAAAAGCTTTTTCCACGATCGCCTGCAGTTTGCTGTCCACATTCAGCACCAGGCGGTTGCCGGATACCGGATTGATGCGCGACAAGGTGCGCACGGCATGGCCATTCACATCGGTTTCCACTCGTTCCGAGCCAACGATTCCATGCAGCTCGGTTTCGTAACTCTGCTCAATACCGACCTTGCCGATATGGTCAGTACCCCGGTAATTGTCCAGCACGCCGGCTTCATCGAGACGGTGCAGATCGGCATCATTGATGCGCCCGACATAGCCCACCAGATGCGCAGCGGTCTCGCCCAAAGGATACTGTCGAAACAGGCGCGCCTTGACCTCAACGCCCGGGAAACGGTAATGATTGGCTGCCAGTTTCGCCACTTCTTCGTCGCTCAACTGGTTCCGCAGCGGCAAGGTCTCGAAATTGCGGCTCTCGGCCATCAGCTTGGCGAAACGCTTGCGCTGGACCGGGGTAATCTCGACCAGCTTTGCCAGGCCATTGATGGTGTCTTCCAGGTTGTCAGTCTTGCTCGGCGTAATTTCCAGTGTGTAGGCGGAATAGTTATGCGCCAGCACCACGCCGTTGCGGTCAAGAATCGCGCCGCGATTGGGGGGGATGGGTACCACGGTGGTGCGGTTGTTTTCAGCCAGGGTATGGTAGCGCTGGTATTCCAGCACCTGCACATAAAAAAATCGTGCCAGCAACAGCAGGAGCATCACCACCACCACGCCTGCGGCGATGATCACACGTTTGCGAAATCCGGCTAGTTCAAGCTGGTAGTTTCTGAGCTGGGTAGGCCGGATCATGAGGCATCCGCGGCACGCGTTGCATTGCGTGGCCACTGCAGCAACAGGGAAACCGGCAACCACAACAAGGTACCGCTGAGTACCGACAGGAAATATTCAATTCCGCTGAATGCATGCCCGGCAAAAGTGGCGGCGAGTATGCTCATCAATTGTTCAACCAGCAACAGCGGCAACATCTGCAGGGTCTGCCGCCAGAGATTGAAGTTGATGATGCGACGTTGCAACATCAGTGTCCCGAACGCCGCCACGGTATAAGCCATGGCATGCTGGCCGAGCACGCCGCCATTCGCCATATCGGTCAGCAATCCCAGCATCCACGCCACGCCCATGCCCACGCGCCGCGGTTGCTGCACGACCCAGTAAAGCAGGATGACCAGTAAAAAATCGGGGCGCCACCACTGTGCCGCCCCCACCCAGGGCAACAGGTTGAGCGCCAATCCCGCCAACAGGCTGAACACAATCAGCAGGGGGTTTGCGGCGACCGGTATCGTCGGCCCCCTGGGGGTGGCGAAGGTCATTTTTTCTTGCCCCCGGGAACCTGCCGTACGGGTTTGACAGCAGGGATGTCGTTCACGATCAATACCTGCCGATAACTATTGATCGCCGCTTCCGGAATGCATTCAACACGCAGGAATGCACGGTTCGCGCTGTGCTCGACATTGGCTACCGTGGCCACCGGCAAACCGGCCGGATAGACATCGCCGATGCCGGAAGTCACCAGCAGGTCGCCTTTGCGGATATCCGCGCCCTGCGGCAGATAGCGCACATCAATCACATTGTCCGTCCCCACGCCGAACGCAATGGCACGCAAACCATTACGCTGAATCTGCACCGGCACCGGTTGGCCTGCGTCGGTGAGCAAGGTGATTTCGCTGGTGTAGGGATAGACGCGGGTAACCTGGCCCAGCAGACCGATTTCATCCATCACCGGCTGGCCGGCGCGCACACCGTCCTGGCTGCCGCGGTCAACGATGATCCTGCGGCTATAGGGATCACGCGGCACCGAGATGATTTCCGCAAGGCTGGTATGCAAGGGGGTGCGCAGATGCGCGTGCAAAAGGGTGCGCAGGCGGGTATTTTCCTGTTCCAGATCACGATAGCGCAGGACGGCGCCCGCATAATCCAGATTGCGCTGGCGCAGCATGGCGTTGTCGCGCTGCAGTTCCGCGTGATTGACAAAAAACCCGCTGACCTTGTCATAGACATTCAACGGCGTTTGCACCGCCTCCTGCATGGGGTAGAGCAGCGTCGAGAGTGCGCTGCGCACGCCGCCCAACACCTTGAAGCGCGTATCCGCGACGATGACCGCAATACTGATCAGCACATAAATCAGCAGCCGTGCGCCCGCGCCGGGACCGCGCGGAAAAAGTTGCAGCTGTTCGTCCCGGATGGGCATGAGCTATCGAGGTATTCCGTAGATTGGAAAAGACGATGGGATAATGCGATACAACATTACGAATCAGGAATCCTGGGCGAATACTGCACCAAGCTTGTCCATTTCTTCCAGCGCCCGGCCCGAACCACGTACCACGCAGGTGAGCGGATCTTCTGCCACAATCACCGGCAGGCCGGTTTCTTCCATCAACAGGCGATCCAGATCACGCAGCAACGCGCCGCCGCCGGTCAGCACCATGCCTTTTTCGGCAATGTCGGCACCCAGCTCGGGCGGGGTTTGCTCCAATGCGGATTTCACCGCGCTGACGATATTGTTGAGCGGGTCGGTGAGCGCTTCGAGAATTTCGTTGCTGGAAATGGTGAAGCTGCGCGGAATGCCCTCTGCCAGATTGCGCCCCTTGACTTCCATTTCGCGCACTTCGGAGCCGGGGAAGGCCGAGCCGATCCCCTTCTTGATGTTTTCCGCGGTGGCTTCGCCGATCAGCATGCCGTAATTGCGGCGGATGTAATTGATGATGGCTTCGTCGAACTTGTCGCCACCCACACGCACCGACGAGGCATAAACGATGCCGCCCAGCGAGATCACGCCGACTTCGGTGGTGCCGCCGCCGACGTCCACCACCAGCGAACCGGTCGCTTCCGCCACCGGCAGGCCGGCGCCAATCGCTGCGGCCATCGGCTCCTCGATCAGGTATACCTGACGCGCGCCGGCACCGATGGCCGATTCGCGAATGGCACGCCGCTCCACCTGGGTGGAACCGCACGGCACGCAGATGATGATGCGCGGGCTGGGATGAAACATGCGCGTATCGTGGATTTTCTTGATGAAATACTTGAGCATCTGCTCGGTGATGGTGAAATCGGCGATCACGCCGTCCTTCATCGGACGAATGGCAGTGATATTGCCCGGGGTACGCCCGAGCATCTGTTTGGCTTCCAGACCTACTGCCTGGATGGTTTTCTTGGCACTGCCGCCGTCCTGGCGTATCGCCACGACCGACGGTTCGTCCAGCACAATACCTTTGCCGCGCACGTAAATCAGCGTGTTGGCGGTGCCGAGGTCAATGGCCAGGTCAGTAGAAAAATAACCGCGTAAAAATCCGAACATGTGTGTGTTTCCGCTAAAGTAGAACCGGAGGTTTAAGGCCAAGGCCGCGGGCTCGAAGACTGTTGAGTCCGGCACACCCAGGATTAGCCTTGCATAATCTGTATATGTTACCCTAACAGGCTTGTTTCCTGTGAAGATTTAAGCTGTATGTCACTCACCCTGCAAGACGTAAAACGCGTCGCCATGCTCGCCCGCATTGCTGTCACCGATGAGGAAGCGGCCGCCTATCAACAACAGCTCAACGGCATTTTCAGCCTGATTGAAGCCATGCAGGCCGTGGACACGACGGGCGTGATGCCCATGTCACACGCCCAGGATGTGCATCAACGCTTGCGTGACGACACGGTGACAGAAACCGATCAGCACGAAAAGTTCCAGGCCGTCGCACCACAAGTCGAAGCCGGGTTATACCTGGTACCCAGAGTTATCGAATAGCCTTTAATCCCATGATCAATGCAAGCCTGAAACAACTCGCCGCCTTGCTGGCCGGAAAAAAAACTTCCAGCCTGGAACTGACACAAACTTACCTGGAACGCATCCAGACGCACAATCCGGCGCTGAATGCCTTTGTCACGCTCAACGCAGAGATCACACTGGCCGAAGCCCGTGCCGCCGATGCCCGCATCGCCGCCGGCAACGCCGCACCGCTCACCGGCATTCCCATCGCGCACAAGGATATCTTCTGCGCCGACGGCTGGCGCACGACCTGCGGCTCGAAAATGCTGGATAACTTCATCGCGCCTTACGACGCCCATGTCATCAGCCGGTTCAAGGCAGCGGGGATGGTAAGTATGGGCAAGACTAACATGGACGAGTTCGCCATGGGGTCTTCCAACGAAACCTCGTATTTCGGTACGGTGAAAAATCCGTGGGACGTGAATACCGTTCCCGGCGGTTCCAGCGGCGGCTCGGCAGCGGCCGTGGCGGCGCGCCTGGCGCCTGCCGCCACCGGCACCGACACCGGCGGATCGATCCGCCAGCCCGCCGCGCTGACCGGCATCACCGGGCTGAAACCCACCTACGGCGTGGTATCGCGCTACGGCATGATTGCTTTCGCTTCCAGCCTGGACCAGGCCGGGCCGATGGCCAAATCCGCCGAAGACTGCGCCATGCTGATGAACGTGATGGCAGGCTTCGATGAACGCGACTCGACCAGCCTGGATCGTCTGGCCGAGGACTACACACGCGATCTGGAGCAACCGCTGGCCGGGCTGAAAATCGGCCTGCCGCGCGAATATTTCGCTGAAGGTCTCTCCGCCGATGTGGGTGCTGCGGTGGAAGCCGCGCTGGCCGAATACCGCAAGCTCGGCGCGACCACAGTGGATATCTCGCTACCCAACACGCAACTATCGATCCCGGTGTACTACGTGCTGGCGCCGGCGGAAGCGTCCACCAACCTGTCGCGCTTCGACGGCGTGCGTTACGGCTATCGCGCACCGGATTACACCGACCTCACCGATATGTACCAGAAAACCCGCGCGCAAGGCTTCGGCAGTGAAGTCAAACGCCGCATCATGATCGGCACTTACGTATTGAGCCACGGCTATTACGATGCCTATTACCTGCAGGCGCAAAAAATCCGCCGCCTGATCGCGCAGGATTTCGATGCCGCGTTCCAGCAATGCGACATCATCATGGGACCCGCTACACCCAGCACCGCGTTCAACTTTGGCGAAAAAGCCGGCGACCCGGTGGCAATGTATCTGTCCGACATCTACACCATCGCTGTCAATCTGGCCGGATTACCGGGCATGTCGGTGCCGTGCGGCTTCGGCGCCAACGGCTGTCCGGTGGGTCTGCAGATCATCGGCAACTATTTTGCCGAAGCGAAAATGCTGGGCATTGCCCACCAATACCAGCTTGCTACTGACTGGCACACACGCATGCCGGAGGCCCAATAACATGAACTGGGAAATCGTCATCGGGCTTGAGGTTCACACGCAACTCTCCACAAGCTCAAAAATCTTCTCCGGCGCCAGTACTGCCTTCGGTGCTGCGCCCAACACCCAGGCATGCGCGGTAGATATTGCCCTGCCCGGTGTGCTGCCGGTGCTGAACAAGGGCGCGGTAGAACGTGCGGTACAACTCGGCCTGGCAATCGGCGGGCATATCAGCCGCCGCTCGGTGTTCGCGCGCAAAAACTACTTCTACCCGGACTTGCCCAAAGGCTACCAGATCAGCCAGATGGAGCTGCCGGTGGTGGAAGGCGGCAGCCTCACGATTCAGGTCGGCGCGACTGAAAAAACCGTCCGCATCACCCGCGCCCACCTCGAAGAAGACGCGGGCAAGTCGCTGCACGAAGACTTTCACGGCATGACCGGCATCGACCTGAACCGCGCCGGCACGCCGTTGCTGGAGATCGTTTCCGAGCCCGACATGCGCGGCTCGGCCGAAGCCGTGGCCTACGCCAAAACCTTGCACAGCCTGGTGGTGTGGCTAGGAATCTGCGACGGCAACATGCAGGAAGGCAGCTTCCGTTGCGACGCCAACGTCTCGGTGCGCCGCATGGACGAGACCGAGCTCGGCAAACGCTGCGAAATCAAGAACCTCAACTCGTTCCGCTTTCTGGAACACGCCATCGAATACGAGGCGCGACGCCAGATCGAGATCATCGAGGATGGGGGTGTCGTCCGCCAGGAAACCCGCCTGTACGACCCGGACCGCAACGAAACCCGCACCATGCGCAGCAAGGAAGACGCGCACGATTACCGTTATTTCCCGGACCCGGATCTGCTGCCGCTGGTGATTTCCGAAGAATGGATAGAACGCACGCGCGCTGCCATGCCGGAATTGCCGGAGGCGATGCGCATACGATTTATGCACGACTACCTGTTAACTGAATATGACGCGCGTTTCTTGACTTCGTCTATCACTATCGCTCGATATTTCGAACACGCGGTTGCCGAAACAGCCAGGCTCACCGGGCTTCCCATTGTTCCAGGCCCAATCGAGAGAAATGACACAACCCAGCCTGTCGAGACTCTACTTGGAAAACTTGTCGCCAACTGGGTGATGGGCGACCTCTCCGCCGCGCTCAACCGCAACGAACTCGACATCGCCGACAGCCCGGTATCCAGCCGCCAGCTCGCTGCACTGATACAACGCATCACCGATGGCACGCTGTCCGGCAAGCTGGCCAAGGAGGTGTTCGAAGCGCTATGGCAGGGCGAGGGCGAAGTGGATGCGATTATCGAAACGCGCGGGCTGAAACAGGTGTCCGACAGCGGCGCGATCGAAGCCATCGTCGATGAAATTCTTGCCGCCAATCCCAACCAGGTCGCCGAATACCGCAGCGGCAAGGACAAGATGTTCGGATTCTTTGTCGGCCAGGCCATGAAAGCCATGAAAGGCAAGGCCAATCCGCAGCAGTTGAATGACATTCTCAAGCGCAAGCTGGGTTAATTCGCCCAGCACAGCAATTGGGTATACTTGCGCGGAATCCTGATCCCGTGAGAACACCATGACCGCTCCATTCAATATTGTCGTACTGGCCGCCGGACGCGGCACGCGCATGGCATCCACCCTGCCCAAGGTGCTGCATCCGCTGGCCGGCAAACCGCTGCTGGCGCATGTGCTGGACACTGCGCGCCGCCTCGATCCGGTACAAATCTGCGTGGTGTATGGCTACGGCGGCGATGCGGTGCCGCAGGCCATCGCCGACCCCAACATCGCCTGGGCGCTGCAGGCCGAACAGCACGGTACCGGCCATGCGGTCATGCAGGCGTTGCCGCATCTGGGCGGCTCCGGCGTGACGCTGATTCTGTACGGCGACGTGCCCCTCACCACGCTGGAAACCATGCGCGAGCTGTCTGCGCTCGCCGCGCAGGACAGTCTGGCGCTGCTCACCATCGAGCTGCCCGACCCGAGCGGTTATGGCCGCATCGTGCGCGACAGCAGCGGTGCCGTCGCGCGCATAGTCGAGCACAAGGACGCCGATGCCGGCGTACGCGCCATTCACGAAGTCAACACCGGCCTGATGGCGCTGCCCACGCAGTTGCTCGCCGGCTGGCTGGCACGGCTGACCAACCACAACGCGCAGGGCGAGTATTACCTCACTGACATCATCGGCATGGCGGTGGCTGACGGTGTGCCGGTACGCACCTGCAGCCCGCGCCATGAATGGGAAATCCTCGGCGTGAACAGCAAGGTGCAATTGGCGCAACTGGAGCGCCTGCATCAGGCCAATGTGGCACATACCTTGCTGGAACAAGGCGTGACGCTGCTTGATCCGGCGCGCCTGGACGTGCGCGGCACGTTGCGGTGCGGGCGCGATGTGAGCATCGATGTGAACTGCGTATTCGAAGGCCGGGTTGAGCTGGAAGATGGCGTGAATATAGGCGCCAACTGTGTTTTGCGCGATGTGCGGGTGGGCAAGGGCACGCAAATTGCCCCGTTCTCGCACATCGTCGAGGCCACACTGGGCAGCCATAACCACATCGGCCCGTACGCGCGCATTCGGCCCGGCACGGTACTGGCCAGTGATGTGCATGTCGGCAACTTTGTCGAGATCAAGAACAGCCAGGTGGACGACGGCTCCAAGATCAACCACCTGTCTTACGTCGGCGACAGCACGGTGGGCAAGAAGGTGAACATCGGTGCAGGCACCATTACCTGCAACTATGATGGTGCCAACAAGCACCGCACTGTAATCGAGGACAATGTGTTTATCGGCTCGGATACGCAACTGGTCGCACCAGTCACCGTCGCCCGGGGTGCCACCATCGGCGCGGGCTCCACGATTACCAGGGATGCACCGGCAGGCGAACTCACCCTGTCGCGCAGCAAGCAATTGAGCATTGCCGGCTGGCAACGGCCGGTTAAAAAACCGAAAGCATAAGCAAGAGGAAACCGTTATGTGTGGAATCGTCGGCGCCGTCGCGCAACGCAATGTAGTCCCCATCCTGCTCGAAGGCTTACGCCGCCTGGAATATCGCGGTTATGACTCTGCTGGTTTGGTGACCGTCGATGGCGGCCTGAACCGGGTACGCAGCATCGGCCGCGTCGCTTCACTGGCCGAGGCCGCAATGGCGCAAAAAACCCACGGACACCTCGGCATCGCGCACACGCGCTGGGCCACCCACGGTGCGCCCACCGAGCTCAATGCCCACCCTCATATCAGCCGCGATGACCTGGCGGTGGTGCACAACGGCATCATCGAAAACCACGAGTTGTTGCGCAGCCGCCTGCGCGAACTGGGCTATGTGTTCACCTCGGAGACCGATACCGAAGTCATCGTCCATCTCATCCACCATTACTATCACGCCGACAAGGACCTGCTCAGCGCGGTGCGCCGCGCCGTCGCAGAACTGCACGGCGCCTATGCCATCGGCGTGGTGGCGCATGACTCACCACACCAGCTGGTGTGCGCGCGGCGCGGCAGCCCGCTGCTGATCGGCCTGGGCATCGAGGAAAATTTCATCGCCTCGGACATCTCCGCGCTGCTGCCGGTCACGCAAAAAGTAATTTATCTGGAAGAAGGCGACGTGGCCGACATCGGCCTGCTCAACATCCGTATTTATGATGCGGGCGGCAACCGGGTGGAGCGCGCCGCGCACATCTCCGAGCAGTCTTCGGAGATGGCCGAACTGGGCAATTACCGCCATTTCATGCAGAAGGAAATCCACGAGCAGCCGCGCGCGCTGGCCGACACCCTGCACGACGCCGTGGCCGGGGAAAGCCTGCTGCCCGAGCTGTTCGGCTTTGAAGCCGCCGAGGTGTTCGGCCGCATCAACGCCGTCACCATCCTTGCCTGCGGCACCAGCTTCCACGCCGGCAAGGTCGCCAGCTACTGGATCGAAGCGCTGGCCGGCATCCCGTGCCGTGCCGAAATCGCCAGCGAATACCGCTACCGCGACAGCGTCCCCAATCCCGATGCGCTGGTTATCACCCTGTCGCAATCGGGCGAGACCGCCGATACCCTGGCGGCGCTCAACCACGCCAAGGTGCTCGGCCACCAGCACACCCTGTCGATCTGCAACGTGCCGGAATCGGCGCTGGTACGCCAGTCCAGGCTGCGTTTTCTGACCCGCGCCGGTCCGGAGATTGGCGTGGCCTCCACCAAGGCATTCACCACCCAGCTGGCCGCGCTGTTCCTGCTCACGCTGCTGCTCGCCAAACAGCGCGGGCGCCTCACCCCAGCTGCCGAGGCCGCGCACATCCAAGCGCTACGCGAGCTGCCCGGCAAGGTACAGCAGGTGCTGGCGCTGGAACCCGAAGTGGAACGTTGGGCGGAACGCTTTGCAGACAAGCAGCACGCATTGTTCCTGGGGCGCGGCATGCATTATCCGATCGCCATGGAAGGCGCGCTGAAACTCAAGGAAATCTCCTACATCCACGCCGAAGCCTACCCGGCGGGCGAGCTCAAGCACGGCCCGCTGGCGCTGGTGGACAAGGACATGCCGGTGGTGGCAATCGCCCCCAACGACACCCTGCTGGAAAAACTCAAATCCAACCTGCAGGAAGTTCGCGCGCGTGGCGGCGAACTCTACGTGTTTGCCGATGCCGACACCCACATCGCCCCCAGCGAAGGCATCCACGTGCTGCAACTGGCCGGCCACGCCGGGCCGCTGTCGCCCATCCTGCATACCATCCCGCTGCAAATGCTGTCTTACCACGCCGCCCTGCAAAAAGGCACGGACGTGGACAAGCCGCGAAATCTGGCAAAATCGGTTACTGTGGAATAAGCCATTACGCGGGCGTGACAAGCAAGGTAACAATGAAACACGTGTATCCGCGATAACACGTAACCATTGGTGAGAGGACAAAAATGCGATCTCTTTTGCGTATATTCCGATTCATTCACGCGGTAATGGCCCTTTTATTTGCCTGCGCCGCGCTCATGCTCATTGCAATTTCTACCCGTATAGGTTGGCTGGCCTTCAGCGGCGGACTGGATCGGGCTGCCGCCCAATCGATTATCGAGGCTGTGGGGTTATTGGCTGCAGCCGTCGTCGCGCTGCAGATTGCCGAAACCATTTTTGAAGAAGAAGTCATCCGCGATGCCGACATCAGCGCGCCAACCAGAGTGCGACGATTCCTGTCCCGGTTCTTTGTAGTGATCATTGTCGCGCTGGCCATTGAAGGACTGGTTGCCACATTCCGGGCCCTGCACGAAAATCCCGCCCAACTCCCGTATGCGGCAAGTATTCTTGTGGCGGTGGGAGTACTTCTCGCTGCCTGGGGCCTATTCATCTATCTCAATCGCTCAGCAGAGGAATTGGAACCGGAGGCCATGGCTGACGCAAAACGGGAAGACCAGAAGCTAAAGTAGGTTTGTCTAAACGCGATATATTAAGGGGAGTTTGTGAAAGCCATACATGGATTATTTTTTCTGGTCACTGCCTGCAGCGTGACCGTGCCTGCTCTCGCCGAGGACGTTGTGCAAGTGTCTTCACTCATTCCTTATCAAAACGATGAGGTTGCGAATGAAGCCGTTCGCAAGGAGTGCAACTGGAATACCACCATGCCGCTCTATTTGGACAAGGAATCCGATGGGCGCGTGAGAGTCACGGAGCAAAACCTTGATGCGGTCACCGGCAAGAAGCTGGTGCTGGTAGCAACCAATCTTCATACGATCGGTGGTAGTAGCTGGACCGGGCCGAAGTGGCTGGTGCTGGAAGGGAAGCTGATGCAGGGTAACAAACTGCTGGGGAATTTCGAAGTCAGGCGCCAGACGATACGTGGTTCATACCGGGCTTGCGGGACACTGGAGTCGCTCAGTGAGGAAATTACGGATGATATTCTGGAATGGCTTAAAAAGCCGAGTCTGAATGCCAGGCTGGGCGACGCAGGCTAGCAGGGCAGGCTGTTGCAAAGCTATCGTTGGGTCATGGCACCAATTCTTTGCCTTTGTGTCTGATCAGGGTGGCTGATGTGTTTCACAGTCACCCCAACCCTTATATTTTTATGGATTTCACGATCATGAACAGACCATTTGGAATCAAGCTTGTGTTTCTGGCCGTCTTATTCTGTTACGGTGCTTCGGCTGGTGCGGAAGAATCTACGCCTGTAGTCGTAAAGGTGGAGAAAGCCGTAGAGCGTGGTGCGAAGGCCGCCGTCAAGGGTGTCAAAATTGGTGTGGCTGCAGGCGAACGCGGCGTCAAGCGCGGCGCGCACGCAGCAGCCCATGGGGTTGAACGCGGCATGGAGGCGACATCGAAAGGCGTCAAACGCGGTGCCAGCGCAACGGCCCGCGCGGCCAAGACAGTGGAAAGAAAAGTGGACGCATCATCCACCTCTTCCTCTGCGGCGAAGCATTGAGTTTGCCAGATTTTCAAGTGACCAAAACCGTAAATACACATAGCCCGGGAGCTGCCCGTCATGGATGAGGCCGCCCGGCGCGAATTTCTGCGCATGGTCAAGGCACATCAGGAGCGCGGGGACCCCAGTGGATGGTGCGATCAGGTGTATCGCGATGCCGGCGGTGATTTTACGGCCGTTTTCTGGGCCGATCTGGTTCCCAACCCTTATCTGGTTTCCTGGCTCGAAGAGCACCCGATAAGCACTGGCAGCGAGCCGCGCGCGATCACTATCGGCTGCGGCGTGGGCGACGACGCTGAAGCCCTGTCGGCACACGGCTACCAGGTTACCGCGTTTGATATTTCTCCGGCTGCGATTGATTTGTGCCGCAGGCGCTATCCCGACAGCCGCGTCGAGTATGTCGTGGCTGACCTGTTTGACCACCCCGAAAATTGGGTACACGGATTCGATCTGGTGTTCGAATGCAACACGATTCAGGTCTTGCCCGGCGAGTATCGCTTGCGCGCCCTGAACACGATTGCCGCCATGGTCGCCCCCGGTGGTGTCGCCCTGGTCTCTTGCCGCAGCCGCAATAGCGGAGAAAAGGAAGATACATTTCCGCTGCCGCTCGACCGGCCGGAAATAGACGGATTCGTCCGTGCAGGACTGCGCGAAGACGGTTTCGTGGCTTATGATGATGACCAGAATCCGCCGGTGCCGCACTTCTTCGCCTGCTACCGCCGCCCCTAACAGACTGCGACCTGTTGTGAGCATCCCCCTTGAGTATCCGGCTGGACGGTTTTCAGGCCATTTTCAAACCGGCAAAATCCATATTTCTCTATTCCGCACCCGATAAGGTTGATTCGCATGCGTTTGATACAAATCAATGCACTTCAAGCCTATCAGCAGTACCATGACATGGTGAATCAACGCTAAGGGGAGAGCGATGTTATACCGTCTGCTGATTACCGTTTTACTCGCCGGGCTGGGAATCTCCCAGGCCCTTGCTGTGCCGGATGGCGCGGCACTATACGCACGCAACTGTGCTGCCTGTCACGGCTCTGCCGGAACCGGCGGGATCGGCGTGCCGCTTGCGCTACCCTCTTTTCAAGCCAGCATCAGTGACGATTACCTGCGGCGGACTATACGTATCGGCCGGCCTGGCAGGGTGATGCCATCGTTCAGCAATTTGAAACCGGATGAGATCGAAGCCATCGTCGGCTATGTGCGCGCCTGGAACAAAGGACCAGCCGTCACCTATTCCACCCAGCCGGTGAAAGGCAACGCGATACATGGCAAGCAGCTGTTCGCGCAATACTGTGCGGCTTGTCACGGCGTCAGTGGGGGGGGCAGCCAGGGCACCGGTGTTACTTTCTCGCGCCCGCGCAATTTACCGATCATGGCGCCGGCACTACACAATCCCGGGTTTCTTGCCTCGGCTACCGATGCCATGATCAAAGCCACGCTGATCAAGGGCCGGGAAGGCACACCGATGACTTCTTTCATCAAGCGCGGACTCACAGAGAGCGATATCAACGACATCGTCAGCTACGTGCGCAGCTTTGAAAAGATGCCGCTGGCGGATAGCGCGAAGCTGTTGCAGGTGGAGAATCCGGTCATAGTGCGCGATTCGCCCTACGACATGAAAACTACCGTGGAAAATGTGAAACAGGCAGTCAGCAACAACAATTTTTTCTATGGCCGGGTACAGACGCTGGACTATGGGCTGACCACACCGGACAAGGAAAACCCCAAACAGATTATCGTCTATTTCTGCAACATCAGCCTGCTCAATCAGGCGCTGGGCATTGACCCGCGCGTGGGCATGTTCCTGCCCTGCCGCATCACCATTGTTGAGCACAACGGCAAGGTACAGGTGATGTCGGTCAATCCTGATGTGCTCAGCAAGCTCTTCAATAATTCCGAGCTGAATCTCCTGTGCGCGCAGATGAAGGAAAATTACACCACCATCATGGAGGAGGCGACACTATGAACAAGCTGATGCAGTGGCTGGGCCTCGCCAGCCTGACGCTATTTTTAAGCGCGCCGGCCATGGCAGAGGGTTTGTTGATGGCGCGTACGGACAATCAGTTTCCGGAAGCGATGACCTTGTTGCAAAGTGCTATTTCGTCACATGGGTACAAGATCACGCGCCTGCAGCAAGTGAATGAAAACCTGGCGAAGCGCCATTTCAAGAGCGACATGTATCGCGTGGTGTATTTCGGCAAATATGACGAAATCAAACAGGCATCAGCCACACACCCGACGCTCATACCGTTCCTGCCGCTCAGCATCACCATTTTTGCGGAAGGCGATCAGGCCATCCTGGTGGCGAGCCATCCACGGATGCTGGAAGCGTTCTTTCCCGATCCTGCCATGAAACCCATGTTTGAACGCTGGGAAAAAGATGTGGCAGCGATCCTGGACGAAGTACGCAAATCGAAATAGCCATACGGCACCTGCCCGGCTGATTGGGGTATCAACGGCCGGGCACTATTCCGCCGCATTCAATGGCAGCCACAAGGTAAAACACGCCCCACCCTGCGGCTGGTTACCCGCCCGCACATGGCCCTGGTGGAGCTCTGCCACACGCTTGACGATAGCCAAGCCCAGACCCGCATGACCATGGCCTTCGCGTTGCTGGCTGCCCTGAAAAAATCGCTCGAACACCTTGGCAACATCGGCAGATGCAATCCCTGCGCCGGTATCGGTCACAACCAGCTCGATGCCGTCATTGCGCGGTTGTGCAACAAGACGGATGGTGCCGCCCACGGGCGTATGGCGCAATGCGTTTTCCATCAAGTTGGCGATCGCGCGTTCTATCAACGCCGCATCGACCGCCACCAGCGGCAGGGCTTCCGGATAACCGCATTCAATATGTACGCCGCGTGTCTCGGCAGCGGGTGTGAAGCGCTGCGCGATGTCATCTACCAGTTCGCCCAGGTGGGTCGGCGCCTTTTCAAGACGCACTGCATCACTGTCAAGCCGGGCAAAATCAAATAGAGAGGCCGACAAACGATCCAGATGTTGCGCATTTTTCAACGCAACCTGCAGGAAACGTTCGCGCTCGGCTTCACCGAGGCGCTCACCACGCAGGATAACCGTTTCCAGATGGCCGGTCAGTGAGGTCAACGGGGTACGCAGATCATGCGAAATACTGGCCACCCAGTCACGCCGCGTGGCATCCATGCGCCGCACTCGCAACACTTGCTCGTGCAAACGTTGCACCATGTCACGAAATGCGCGCGATAAATGACCAATCTCATCGCGCCGATCCTGATGCGGGAAACTGGCTGGGTCAGGAATGTCGGCAATTTCCGCCGTACGCACTTGGTCGGCGGCACTTGCCAAACGACGTAAAGGGCGTGTAATTTGCGCCATCACCACCCATACGAACAGGGCAATCAGCAAGCTCGCACTCAAGGCGACCAGCAACGCGGTGCGATTGGCATAGCTGGATGCCAGCAACTGCCCTGGATTGGTTTCCGGCGGCCGCATCAACATATAAAGATAACCGGATTGTGCGTTGCCATCATAGATCGGCGCGGCGGCAAACAGGCATTTCATGCCCGGGAAATCGGGATCGCTGCCATACACGATTTTGCCGCCGGGGTGGCCCAGCAATTGCCGGATGGGTGCCAGGTTCACATGACTGCTGCCACCAATTGAACGCTGCTTGGAATAACCGACGCGTACCCGGCCCTGATCGTCGATCAGGTACAGCGCGCTGGATGGCTCCAGCAACAACATCTGCTCAAACTGGGTTTCAATCCTGTCGCGCTGGATGTGCTCTAATTTACCCAGCTCCGGATACATCAGCGCGACGTTATGGGTAAACTGCAAGCCCTGCTGTTGACGCAGCTCGTCATTGTAGGCGCTGTGGGCAAAATGCACGGCTAAAGTAAATATCGCTGCAATCAGTATGCAAAATCCGATGACCAGTGCGGTGATGCGTGCACGCAGGCTGTCTGCCAATATCCGCATCAGCAGTCTGCGAAGCGGTAACCGACGCCGCGCACGGTCAGCACGTATTGCGGATTGGCGGGATCGGCTTCGACCTTGGCGCGCAGGCGGTTGATATGGGTATTCACATTGTGCTCATAGGATTCAAGCGTGGTGCCCCAAACGGCATCCAGCAGTTGCGCGCGCGAATAGACCCGGCCCGGATTGTGCGCCATAAACAACAGCAGATCGAACTCCTTGGCGGTTAACGGGATGAGCCTGCCGCACAGACGGACTTCGTGACGCATTGTATCGATCTCCAGGCTGCCTGCACGCACCATGGACACCTCATTCGGGGGAACGACACCACGCATCTTTTCAGAGCGCCGTAGCAGCGCTTTGACACGCGCCTGCAGCTCCGGGATGCTGAACGGCTTGCCCAGGTAATCATCCGCCCCCAGTTCCAGCCCGACCACACGATCAATTTCACTGGCCTTGGCAGTCAGCATCAAAATCGGTGTGTAGTATCGGGGATCCGAACGCAGTGCGCGGCATATCTCCAGACCATCCAGACCGGGCAACATCAGATCCAGCACGATCAGGTCAAATGTGCCGTTGCGCGCGAGCTCCAGCCCGGCAATACCGTCGGCGGCGCACGTCACCCGCAAGCCCAAATCCTCCAGATGCAAACGGATCAGACCGGCAATTTCTGCAGTGTCCTCCACCACCAGGGTGCGGCAATCATTGAGCATATCCATGCCCCTTAGTCTGATCTGCGCACCCAACCTGACACCAGATGCACAAATTTTGTTATCAAAACGATATGTTCGCGCAACGCAGCCGAGATTATCAGCCCGCAAACTGAGGCTGTCATTCAAAGCAAGCGGAGACGCATCATGTTACACAATCCGGAAATCAACTTCGAACACGCAGCCGCCGAGCATCGCGCCTATCTCTATCATTTTGCCCTCAAGCACGTGAGGGATGCCCATCTGGCCGACGATCTGGTGCAGGAAACATTGCTCGCCGCGTTACAGAGTACCAGTGACTATGCTGCACGTTCCACTTATCGTGTATGGCTTACCGGCATACTCAAACACAAAATGCTGGATGCCTTTCGTGACCGCGGGCGTCATCTGCGCCTGGAAAATGAAGCCGGCGACAGTCTGCTGGAACACGATCCCGATTCATTCAGCCTGCACCAGGTAGCCGATAGCCTGCTGCCGAACCCGCAAAAATCCATCGAACTGAACCAATTCTTGCAAGGGGTGGACCAGGCGCTTCGGGCCATGCCGGCCAGCATCTCGGCAGTATTTTATGCCCGTGAAATCGAGGGTGAATCCGCAAAAACCGTATCACGGCGTTTTGCGATCAGCGAGGCAAATGTCTGGGTACGGGTACACCGTGCACGCAAGGCAATGCAGGCATTTTTGACTTCAACCGGTCAGGGTGGGCATCGTCGCCCATCCACCGTGGTACGCCGGCAAGCGCGGACAACACTAGCCACCGCTTAACCGCCCGGCGCTTTTTCGTGGTTAGCAATTCTAAATCGCGGACAACAAAAAACCCCCGACCAGCGGGGGTTTTTTGTTGTCCGGTAAAACTTAGCCGGCCTGGATGTTCGAGGCTTGTTTGCCCTTGGGTCCGGTGGTCACATCGAAGCTGACGCGCTGGTTTTCTTGCAGGGTTTTGAAACCAGCTGCATTGATTGCCGAGAAGTGTGCGAACAAATCATCGCCACCATCATCGGGAGTAATAAAACCAAAACCTTTAGCGTCGTTGAACCATTTAACAGTACCTAATGCCATTTTTTTTCCTAACTCATAAGTCGTTTGGGCGGTCGCCCGTGGTCTATCGAATCAAGAAAAAACAGGGCCAACTTAACGTACCGCAATTTGGTGCTTGAATTCCATAGAACGCGTACAAGGCTACAGCATTTTCAATCGATTTGGGTTTATTTTTTTTCAGGCATTCCAGAATAATGCGCAGATAAAGAAAAAAGCACTCCCCCATGAGCCTCATCGACATCTGCCGGCCCGTCTATTGTGACCAGCCATTCGCGAAAAATCTTGGTGTAGAATCCCATTTCAACGTGGGGACGTAGCTCAGCCGGGAGAGCGTCGCGTTCGCAATGCGAAGGTCGGGAGTTCGATCCTCCTCGTCTCCACCATCAGGACAATCTTCGATCAATTGATATTCAATTGTCGGCTTTATTAATTAGCGAAAGAATTTGAAGCGGCGCACCATTTAACCAGCGACTACGGCAGACAGCGTCCAAATGCTTGCTGTTCGTCGCTTGTAAATCACCAAATGATGCGCTTGCCGGAAAGTTCAGGCTTTAGGTGCGTAAGCGATGCAATACCCTTGAGGATGGATCGCGCCTTCCACTACCTTGCAGGTGCCCATCGCCTTGGCTGTTTTGCCAGGAACAAACTGAATACAGTTACTGCATTCCAGTTTCCCTTTTGGGTGATCCTGATACTGCATGGATGCTTGACTCGCCTTGGCGGCGGCAGATGCCTGCCTGCTTGCGACAGCCGGTACGACTGCGATACTTGCCAATAGAGCGGCGCCTTTCAGGAATGAACGGCGGTTGACCTTTTTGCTATTTAACGTGTCCAATTTAATCTCCAGTAAGAAAGAAAAACAAACCCATAAATATAGAACCCGGCATGGCATTCTATCCACAAAACCGCAGCCAATCGTCTATTGCAATATCAGCTACGGCGTTATTCTAGTTCAGAATTTCCAGTCCCGGAAGGTGGACATACGTCCATCAAAATAGTTGCACTTGCTGATTCCGTCCTGCATTTCGATATCAACAAGGGCGCACGCGATAGCCCACTCGCGGAAAGTGCACGGCCACCCGCCCGCAATCCGCATGCTCACGCGTCAGAGCAATCGTGTCACGATCTACGGCCAGGATTCGGCCTTCGACTGGCCGGTCCCCACCTTGAGTGACCGGTACGACCGTGACGTGCATCCCCGGCTTCAGCCCCTGCGGGTCATGTTTATCCGTTTTTTCCGGCGTTGCTGGTTCATTTGCCTTCGCTACCGCCAACGCCTCGATAGCTGACATGGGTGTCGAAGTCCCGTGGCCAATCGCCTGCATGCGCTGTATCCAGGCATTCAGCATCGGAAACTCTCCAAGATATTCGGGTGCCGCCGCATACCGCTCACGCACGAACCAGATCAGATACCAGGCAAGCAGGTCTACCATGCCCGGCTCGTTACCGAGCATAAAGTGCTGCCCGTTCGTCAGGCAGGCTTCCAGCCAGCCAAACTGCGGACGTAATTGGGCCAGCGTATGCGGCAGGTCTTCGGCTTCGTATTTTAAATCGCCCTGTTCGCCCAGATAAAGGCGTGTACGGTCGGCGATCAGTGCCGCTGGCAGCTTGTCGGCAACCGGCGCAAACGCTACCCGGAATGCCAGCTCGAACATCTCGCCATCGCTCCAGCGCGACAGGGCAAAAGGCAGGCCTGCGCCATTGCCCGGGAAAAAACTCGGGCTGGGCACACGATGTTCCAGTTCGCGCAGGATACATTGCGTATCACAATAGATATCCGCGCCGATTTGCATGACCGGAATGCGGCGGTAGCCGCCAGTCATGGCAAATAGCTCCGGACGATCCGGCAAACGGTTGTGTTCAACTGAACGCCAGGCGAGTTGCTTGATACCCATTCCGGCGCGGATTTTCTCGGAAACAGGGGAGGCTGGATAATGATGAATAATGATTTCAGTCACGCTGTGCATTCCTTGATTTGCATTGATTGTAAGAGTTGGCTGCGAAACTGCTCGGGCACGGTTGAAGATTTATTTCACGACACCGGCGGTTTGTCCAAACAGGATTGAGCGCGAAGCATCGGAAACCACTGGCCGTTCGTTAATCTCCTGTGCCACCTGATATGCCCGCTGTACCGCAGGTCGTGCCTGTATCGTTTCGAACCAGCGTTTCAAGTGCGGGAAATTTTCAAGTTTTTGACCCTGGCGCTCGTAGGGCACAATCCAGGGATAAATCGCCATATCAGCGATCGAATAGGTGCCGGCCACGAATTCACGATCTGCCAGACGCTTGTTCAGTACACCATAGAGGCGGTTGGTTTCCTTGACGTAGCGCTCGACGGCATAGGAAATGTGTTCGGGGGCATATTGCACAAAATGATGATTCTGCCCGGCCATCGGGCCCAGTCCGGCCATTTGCCAATACAACCATTGCATGACTTCGGTGCGACCACGCATATCGGCTGGCAGGAATTTTCCGGTTTTTTCCGCCAGATATTGAAGAATAGCGCCGGATTCGAACACGCTGATCGCACTACCGCCATCTGCTGGCGCGTGGTCGATGATCGCCGGCATGCGGTTATTCGGTGCGATTTTAAGGAAATCAGGCTGGAACTGGTCTCCGGTACCAATGTTAACGGGTACGATTTTGTATGGTATTCCCGCCTCTTCCACGAAGATCGTGATTTTGTGACCATTCGGCGTGGTCCAGTAGTAAACATCAATCATTGCATCCCCATTGCTGGTAATACGTGAATTGTTTGACGCTCACAGATATAACAGTTCCGAATCAATCCTGGCGGTTATTTCCCGTCGGTTGCAGCGAGCTGTTTTTCAATGCGATGCGCAAATACGGTCATTTCCTTGGCGGCCTGTTTGTCACCCTTGGCCTCCGCCACGGCGATGCCGTCACGATAGGCCGCCAGTGCTTCGACAGGGTGCCCTGATTCGACCAGGGCACGGCCCAATAATTTCCAGGCTGCGGAATATTTCGGATCCTGCACGACTGCCTGCTTCAGGTGGGTAGCAGCATTGGCCGGATCGTCGATCTTGAGATATTCATTGCCCAGAGAGAAGCGCAGCAGGGCATTGTCCTTGCCTGCCGCGAGCATTTTTTCGAAGTTTTGAATGATGGGTGTCGTCATGATTATTTGCGCCAGTAAGCCGGGGTAAACAAAACCAGCAGGGTAAAAATCTCCAGGCGGCCAAGCAGCATAGTGAACGTGCATACCCAAGTCTGGAAGTCGGTCAGTATGGCATAGGTAGAAGCAGGCCCCACCAGACTTAACCCGGGACCGGCATTGTTGATGCAGGCAACGATGGCGGTAAAGGACGAGATGAAATCCATACCGCTGGCGACCAGAATCAGGCTCAACAGCACCAGACTGACGACATAAAACATGGCAAATGCCTGCACCGCAAATACGATTTGATTACTGATCACGCTATGATTGATTTTAACGGGTAGCAAGGCGGTGGAATGAATCTGCTTTTCCAGTTGGCGCTTGCCATGCTTGAGCATCAACAGGGCACGGATCATCTTGATACCACCGCCGGTGGAACCCGAACTGGCACTGACGCAACTTAGCAGCAACATCCATAGCGGCGCGAATACCGGCCATTTGCCATAATCGGTATTGGCAAAACCGCAGTCGGTAGCGATCGATACCAGGTTGAAGCTGACATAGCGTAACGCAGTCCAGTAGCTGGCGTAGATGCCGTGATACCAGATGTAAAACGCGATACCAACGCAGCTTGCGCCGATCAGGACCAGCATGGCGGGGACTTCCGGATCATGCAGGTAGGCACGCATGGAACGTCCGCGCAAGGCAAGGAAATGGGTGGCGAAATTCATCGCGGCAATCAGCATGAAAAAAATCAGCACCGCTTCAATCCTGGGCGAATTGAAATAGCCGACGCTCGCATCATGGGTGGAAAACCCGCCCAGACTCATCGCAGAAAAAGCATGGCACACCGCATCGAACCAACCCATGCCGGCGAATTTCAGGGCAATAATGCAGGCCACGGTAATGCCTGCATACACCAGCCACAAGGATTTGGCCGTTTGCGCGATGCGTGGCGTCAGCTTGCTGTCCTTCATCGGCCCCGGTGTTTCCGCCTTGTACAGCTGGCGTCCGCCCACACCGAGCAGCGGCAGGATGGCGACTGCCAGCACGATGATACCCATACCGCCCAGCCAGTTGAGCAGGTGTCGCCATAGATTGATGGAGGGCGGCAATTGATCCAGGCCTGTCAGCACCGTGGCGCCTGTCGTCGTCAAGCCTGACATGGTTTCGAAATAGGCATTGGTGAACGACAGGTTCGGCATGTAAATCAACAGTGGCAGCGTAGCGAAGGCAGGCAGCACTGCCCAGACCAGCACAACCAGCAGGTAGCCATCGCGGGTTTTCAGTTCGCTGCGCATGCTGCGCGTGGCAAGCCACAATACCAGGCCGGTGGCAAAGGTAATGAGGATGGCTTCGTGATAAGCGTGGCCTGCCGCGTCCTGATAGTAAAAGGAGGTTGCAAGGGGCGCCAGCATGGTGAAGGCGAACAGCAACACGACCAGACCGATCACATTCAGGATAGGAAAAACACGCAGCATTTAGATAAACCCGAAACTGACCTGGAATAGTTTCTCTACCTTGGGCACCATACGCTTGTTGGGCACAAACAGAATGATATGGTCTTCCGCTTCAATCATCGTATCGTGGTGCGCAATAATGACTTTCTCGCCGCGAATGATGGCGCCAACGCTGACCCCTTCCGGCCATTTCACCTCATCCACCCGGCGACTCACCAGCTTGGAGGTTTTTGCGTCGCCGTGCACCACGGCTTCCAGCGCCTCCGCCGCACCCCGGCGCAAACTGTGCACGACGGCCATGTCACCGCGGCGCACGTGGGCAAGCAGGGGGCCAATGGTCGCATGGGCAGGCGAGACGGCAATATCGATCTGGCCGCCTTGCACCAGGTCCACATAGCTGGCACGGTTGATCAGCGCAATGACTTTGCGTGCGCCCAGACGCTTGGCCTGCAGCGAAGCCATGATGTTGTCCTCATCATCGTTGGTGAGGGCACAAAACACATCCATGTCATCAATATTTTCATCAACGAGTAGCGTTTCGTCAGTCGCATCACCGACCAGAATCAGGGTATTGTGCAATTCGGCAGCAAGTCGTGCGCCGTTGTTTTTGTTATGGTCAATCAGTTTGACCTGAAAGTCGTTTTCCAGTGCTGCGGCAAGTCGGCGCCCGATATTACCGCCGCCAGCAATCATTACCCGGCTTACTTTTTTGTCGAGACGACGCAGTTCTTTCATTACACTGCGAATGTTTTCTGCGGCCGCGATCACAAACACTTCATCACCCGACTCAATCACCGTGCTGCCTTCCGGCACAATCGCGCGGTTACCCCGGAAAATCGCCGCCACACGCGCATCCAGATTCGGCAAATGTTTGCGCATATCACGCAACTCATGCCCTACCAGCGGGCCGCCATGATAAGCGCGCACCGCAACCAGCCGGACTTTCCCGGCTGCGAAATCCAGTACCTGCAAGGCGCTGGGGTAGTCGATCAGGCGGCGCAAATAATCAGTCAGTTCCTGCTCCGGGCTGATGGTGTAGTCCACGCACAGGTTTTCATCTGAAAATATTTGCGGGTGCTTGAGATAATCGGCTGAACGTATGCGCGCAATCTTGGTGGGGATATTAAATAACACTTTGGCCAGCTTGCACGCCAGCATGTTGGTTTCATCGCTCTGCGTTACCGCCACCAGCATATCGGCATCCTTCGCGCCTGCGGCACGCAGTACGGAAGGGTGGGAAGCCGATCCCACCACCGTACGCAAATCCAGGCGGTCTTGCAGCTGGGATAATTTTTCCACATCGAGATCGACGATGGTCAGATCGTTCGCTTCGGAAACCAGGTTTTCCGCCAAGGTGGCGCCGACTTGGCCGGCGCCGAGAATGATGATCTTCAAGGGACGGCCTTTTTACCAAACCTGATGCCGAGTTGCTTTAATTTTCGATACAGATGGGTGCGCTCTACGCCGGCATGCTCCGCTACACGACTCATGTTGCCATCCTCCTGCGCAATCAGGCGCTCGAAATAACTGCGCTCGAAAGCATCGCGCGCCTCGCGCAGGGGCAGTTCTATCGCGACATCCACCGCGGCCGGCGGGGTGGCGCGCGGCACCAGCGGGCGCATTACATGTTGTACGGCTTCAGCGCTGATTTCATCGCTATCCGCTGTCATCAGCAGAGTATGAACGACATTATCCAGCTGCGGCAGGTTGCCAGGCCAGTCAGCGTTGCGCAATGCATTCAAAGCGGCGGTACCAAACCGGCGCGGCGGCAACTGATTGGCTTCCACCAGTTGTGCCAGCATATAGGCAGCAATATCCGGGACATCTTCGCGATGCTCGCGCAGGCTGGGCACGCGAATGGTGAGCGCACCCAACGCGTAATACAGGCGGCTGTCGAATTCACCCTCGGCGGCACAACGCGACAAATCATCACTACTGACGCATACCACGCGCACGTTATATTTTTCCGCGCGTTCCAGCGCCAATGCCAGGCCCTTTTGCGCGAGCTTGCCCAGGTTGGCGACTTCCGGAATATACAACACGCCATCGCGCGCCCGCTGGAGCAGATCCAGCGGCGCATCCGCCAGCTGACTGGTGTCGTCCAGCTCCACCCAGTTACTGTTGGCTGGCTGCAAAAAACGCGCGCAGATGCGCGCACCGCTGCCTGGCTCAGCCAGCAGCAATACTGGCGTTTTCAGATTGGCGATGCGAGTGAGCTGCTCTTTCAAATGCTGGATCAGTGCACCACGCCCCAGCCCGGCCAGGTTCATGCTGGGCTGGGCACGGGCTTCGCCGGGCTTGAGCACCCGCTTGATCGTGGACAATAATTTATGCAGCGCAATGGGCTTTTCCAGAAAGTCCGCCGCGCCCAGACGCGTTGCCTCGATTGCGGTATCAATGGTGCCGTGACCGGACATCATCACCACCGGCATGGTGAGCTGACCGTTACCTGCCCATTCCTTGAGCAGGGTAATGCCGTCGGTGTCAGGCATCCAGATATCCAGCAGCACCAGATCAGGCCGCGCCTTGTGACGCGAGGTACGCGCGGCACCGGCATTCTCCGCCAGGCTGATGTCATAGCCTTCATCGGTCAGAATTTCCGAAAGCAGTTCCCGGATGCCCGGCTCGTCGTCTACCACTAAAATCTGACCGCTCATACGCTGGTCTCCCGAGCAGGTGCCGCAGGCAGGCGAATACACACACTGGCACCGTGCGGTTTGATGTTCTCAATGCGGATCATGCCGTGATGTTCCTCGATGATTTTCTTCACAATAGCCAACCCCAAGCCCGTACCTTTGGGTTTGGTCGTTGCGTAAGGTTCAAACAAGCGCTCCATCAGCGCAGGCGGGAAACCTGGTCCGTTATCCACAATACTGAATTGCACCCCGCTTTCGCCCTGTGCCGTCGTCAGCATGATGTGCGGATCAGCCGAATCGGCCAGTGCATCCTGCGCATTTTGCAACAAATTATGAATAACCTGGCGCAACAGCTTTCGATCTGCCAATACCTGCATCAAATCGTCGGCCAGATGAAGTGCCATGCCAGGGCCGAGCTCGTACAGGCTCAACACCTCGCGTACCAAGGCATTGAGTTCGATAGCCTCCAGCTGCACAGCGGGTGTACGTGCGTATTCTGCAAACGCATTGACCATTTCTTTCATTGCCGAAACCTGATTGACGATAGTCTGGGTCGAACGCGTAAGCATCTCGGCATCCGCAGGGGCCAGCTTGGCGACAAATTTGTGCTGGATACGTTCGGCGGAAAGCTGAATCGGGGTAAGCGGATTCTTGATTTCGTGTGCCAGACGCCGCGCCACTTCGCCCCAGGCCGCATCTCGCTGCGCCTTGATCATGTGGGTAATGTCATCGAACACCAGGACATAACCATTATCCACCCCGCTCGGTAAGTGTGTGCCGTGGGCCAATAGCGTACGCTTGTTGCCCTCCATACCGTATTCAATCTGCTGACGCCAGCTGACGTCGCCATGCAGCTTGAATTGGGCAGCAATCCCGGCAGCAAATTCAGCGAGCGCCGGCGCACGGTTTCCCCATTGATATAGCTGGGCGCCACGCAAGGTACCGGTCGTCACGTCCAGCAACTGTTCTGCCAGCGGGTTAATGCTGCGCACCTGCAATTGTTCGTCGAATGCGACCACACCCGAGGTCAGGTTGGCGAGTATGTTTTCCAGATAGGCATGGGATTTTTCGATCTGCTCACGGCTGACCTCAGCAGCATTGCGTGCTTCAGCCAGTTGCCGCGTCATGCGATTAAACGATTGTGTCAGTATTCCCAATTCATCGCGGCTATGCACTGGATGCATCTGGGTGAAATCCCCTTTTGCCACAGCGCGCGTACCTTTTGCCAGGGCGCGCAGCGGCGCGGCCATCTGCTCGCTGATAAGAAATGCCAACGCGATCATGACCAGCAATGCCAGCAACATGATCAGCGTCAGCGTCAAGCCATACAAACGCTTCAACCCCAACCGGGATAATGACAGCTCCTGGTAATCCTGATACGCCGTGCGCACGGCTTCGGCATCTTCTGCCAGCTTGGGCGGCACCGGTTGCAGCAGCTGCAGCACGCGGATATTTTCAGTGAACGACAGCAGGTTGACTGGAACCACCACGCGAACAAACAGGCCGCGATTGGGGATGGACTCGATACGTGCATAGGGTTGTTGCTGACGTACCTGCCACAGGATGCTGTTGCCGGGAATGATCGGCAGCATGCCGGCGCGCTCGTTGCCGGCAAAGGCGATGATTTTTCCCCGTTCGCTGAACAAGGTGGCTTCTTGCACACCAGACTGTTCGCGCAGCGTATTCAGCAAATGAATATGCGTGGCGGGTGGTTTGTCAGCCAGTGTCAGTGCCATGGATTCAGCTTTTTTGGTGAGTTCACGCTGCAGGTTGTCGAGCACGGCCTGCCCCAGATTAAGGCCGCTACCCAGGGCATTGTCCACGCGCACATCAAACCAGGACTCGATGCTTTTTGACAGAAACTGCACCGATACGCCATATATCACCGCACCCGGCAGCAGCGCCATCAAACCGAAGACCAGCATCAAGCGTACCGTAAGTTTGGCACCAAATACGCCATGCTTGATCTTGTGGCGCAGCTGGATGATCTGATAGCCCACCAGCACCAGCAATGCAGTTACCAATGCGCCAGTGACTGCCAGCAGATACGGGAAGTTGCGTGCGAACAGTTCGGTATTGGCGCTGGCGCTGGACAGCAGGTATACCAGCACGGCACCAATGCCGAACCCGAGCAGGACCAGATATTTCATCTATTTCTGTTCACGGCGACATGCTCCACTCGAATGGCGCAGATTCAAGGTCCCATTTACGCGAACTGATGGCGTTGATTTGCAGTGGCTTGGGCAGTTGCGACACATCCATACGCATACCAAGGCTTGCCACATAACTGTAACGCTTGTAGAGCAGGCGTCGATCCAGCACCGGCCAGGCGCTGATTTCCCCCAGCGACGCAAGTGCATCCGCAAGCGTATCAAAACTAAGCTGCTGCGAACCTTCCGCCAGCAAATACTGGCGCAACAGCGGATTATAGGTCAGCCGCGTATTACGGGTGACTTTGGCAATTTCTTCGTTGAACCAGTACCAGCGCCGGCGACGGAAATCGAATTCGGTAATGAAGTTAAGCGCCAGACCTTTCTTGACAGCCTCTTCCAGGGTCGGGCCAAGCGTGATGGTCAGATGTGCATTGAGCTGATATACCTCATCCACCAGTTTGAGTTCTGCGGATTTGATATGGATGCCCTCGCTGGCTGCGCCGGCAACGGGAGCGAACAGCATGAGTTGCACGAATAGCGCCAGCAACAGCGCCAAAAATTCAGTTCTTGGCAAGCAACGCATAAAAGAAACCGTCGTGTTGTTCATCGGGTAACAGCTGACCAGGGTTGATCCATTCACCATCCAGATCCAGCTGGATGGCATCCTTGTGCCGGTCCAGAAAGGCATCCACCTGATGCTGATTTTCTTCAGGGAAAATGGAGCAGGTTATGTAAAGCAATTTACCATCGCGCGCCAGACATCGCCAGAGTTCGGGGAGCATGGCAGCCTGCTGCGCCGCAAAATACGCAATATCGTCAGGCCGTCTCAACCATTTGATATCCGGATGACGCCGCACCACGCCTGATGCCGAACAAGGTACATCGGCGAGGATGCGGTCGAACGGCTGACCATCCCACCAGGTGCCGGGCTGCGCGGCATCACCGCCAACCAGAGTGGCATTAAGGCGCAAACGATCAAGATTTTCACCTACTCGTCGCAGGCGGGTCGTATCTGAATCCAGCGCCGTCAACGTTACATCTGCTGTTTCCAGAATATGTCCGGTTTTGCCTCCCGGCGCTGCGCAGGCATCCAGCACGCGCTGACCGTCATGCAAATCCAGCAAAGGCGCGGCAAGCTGCGCGCCGGCATCCTGCACCGATACGCGGCCGGATGCAAAACCCGGTAGCTGAGCCACTGCAATCGGCTGGGCCAGTTGCAGTGCAAATTCGCCGGTCTGGGTGGCTTCCACACCCGCATCACGCAGCAATTCCTGGTACGCGACAGTGCTGCCGTGGTGCTGATTCACCCGCAGCGTCATCGGCGCATGCTGGTTACCTGCCGTCAGCACAGCTTGCCAGTGTTCCGGATAGGCTACGCGCACTCGGTCGATCCACCACTGCGGGTAGTTCCAATACACACTTTCTTTCTGGATGACCGTGGCAGTAAGCGCTTCAGCCTGACGCAGGTAGTTGCGCAATACGCCGTTAACCAGGCCACGCGCCCATGGCTGAGTCGCTGCGGCGGCTTCCACAGCCTCGTTGACCACGGTATGTGTCGCATCGGGACGCAGTCGCAACTGGCGCAATGTCACCACCAGCAGCGCGGCGACAACGCTATCCTTGAGCGGATTGCTCAGCAACGCGTCGCGCAATGCTGCCAGCAATGCATACTCGCGCAGACTACCGTAGCAGATATCCTGTACGGTGGCGCGCCCTTCAACAGGCTGCTGCGCCAACACGCGATTGAGGTTCTGGCCCTTGTGCACCACCGCGTCCACCGCATAGGCGGCGCGTTTCAAGAGTTGACGCAATGGAGGTTGATGGACGGGATCAGACATATAAAATCAACCGGGTTAATCCCCATACACCAAATGCCGCTACCATCAGCCCGGCTGCCAGTCGCACCATCGGTTTGCGGGTGAGGGTTTGAAGACGCTTGGCGAATAAACCCATCGCCAGCAAATTGGGTAATGTGCCCGCGCCGAAAGCCAGCATCAGCAACGCGCCGTGTGCAGCACTGCCTGTGGCCAGCGCCGATATCAGCACTGAGTACACCAATCCGCATGGCAACCAGCCCCACACTGCGCCGGTAAAAAACGCCTGCGGCAGTGTGCGCACCGGGATAAATCGTTTCATCAGTGGCTGCAAGCGTGCCCATACCACGCTACCCGCACGCTCCAGCGCCAGGACGGCGCGCGATAAACCGGCCAGGTACAGCCCGAGCATGATCAGCATGACATTGGCCAAACCATACAATACACGCTCTGCGGGCATGAACCTGTCCAGCAATAAAGTGCTTGCACCGATTGCCCCGACAATGGCGCCAGCCAGTGCATAGCTGGTGACACGTCCGAAATTGTAGGCCAGCAAAGTCGGCACTGCGGGACGATTGGTCGCCGAAGACAATGACAGTGCGGTGACAATGCCGCCGCACATGCCGACACAGTGTACGCCTCCCAACAAGCCCACCAGAAATACCGACAGGTAGGAAATTTCAGGCATTGCCTGGCTCCACCCATCCTTTAAACCGGCGCAGCAGCCACAAACCGGGCAGCGCAAGTAGCGTGCAGGTCAGGAAAAACAGGGTCCAGCCCATGGTTTCAGCCATCCACCCGGTTGGTGCAGACAGGATCACCCGCGGCACGCCCATCAGGCTCGACAACAACGCATACTGGGTGGCAGTGAAACGTTTGTCGGTCATGGCACCCATGAACCCGACAAATGCCGCCGTACCCAGCCCGCCGGTGAAATTTTCCACCGCCACCACCGCCGCCAGCCCGGTAAGATGCGGCCCCATGTGCGCCAGCAAGACAAAACCGAACGTCGATAGCATTTGCAGTATGCCGAACGCCCATAGTGCCCGGTACATACCCAGCCGCAATATCCAGATGCCACCCAAAGTGCCGCCCAGTATGGTGGCCCAGAAACCGAACAATTTGACCACCGCACCGATTTCGGTCTTGGAGAACCCGAGATCCAGATAAAACGGCGTAGAAATGGCTGTCGCAAGCGTGTCGCCCAGTTTGTAAAACAGAATGAACGCAAGGATCAACCATGCTTCTTCACGCTTGAAGAATTCCACAAACGGATCAATGACTGCGCTTTTCAGCGTGCGCGGCACACCCGGAGGAAGACTCGGTTCACGCGCCAGTAACGTGGTAATGATCCCCACGCTCATAAATGCCGCCATGAGTTGGTACATGACGGGGAAACTCAACAGGTCGGCCAGAATCAGCCCGCCACCACCGGCCAGCAGCATGCCGACACGATAACCATTGACGAAAAGCGCCGAACCGAAACCCAGCTCCACGTCGTGCAGGCTTTCACGTCGATAGGCATCAATGACTATATCCTGCGAAGCGGAAAAGAACGTCACCAGCAACGCTGCCAAGGCAACACCCCACAGATTGACGGCCGGGTTGGACAGGCTCAAACCCACCAGGGTTGCTGCCAGCACGCCCTGTACGAGCAGCAGCCAGCCACGCCGCCGGCCGAGCAGGGGCAGCGTAAAACGATCAAACAGCGGTGCCCACAGGAATTTCAACGTATACGGCAAGCCGATGAGCGACGCTGCACCGATCGCAGCCAGGCTGACGCCGGAATCTTTCAACCACGCCTGCAATACCGAACCGGTAAGCAACAGCGGCAGTCCGGAGGTAAACCCCATCACCAGCGCCACCAGCATACGGCCGCTAAAAATGGATTTCAGCGTTTCCTGCCAGCCAGGCTTCGGTACGTACCCGGTCATTGGTGGTCTGCGTAGTCGATAATGAGGGGCGAATGATCGGAAAAACGCGTGTCTTTATACACGCTAGCAGCACGCGCCTGCGCGGCAATCCCGGGCGTTGCGATCTGATAATCTATGCGCCAGCCTACGTTATTGGCCCACGCCTGGCCGCGATTGCTCCACCATGTATATGCTTCTCCGGTGGCATCCGGGCAGAGCATGCGATGCACATCCACAAATCCGAGCTCATCCTGAACCTTGCTCATCCAGGCACGTTCTTCCGGCAGGAATCCGGAATTTTTCTGGTTGGATTTCCAGTTTTTCAAATCAACTTCCTTGTGGGCGATGTTCCAGTCACCGCACAGAATGACTTCACGCCCACCGTTTTTCAGTTCGGTTAGATGCGGGTAAAACCGTTCCAGAAAGCGGAATTTGACCTGCTGACGCTCATCGGAACTGGAGCCGGATGGCAAATACAGCGAAATGACGCTGAGATTACCGAATTGCGCCTCAATGTAACGCCCTTCAGCATCGATATCGGCAATGCCCAGCCCTTCAATCACCGTATCGGGTTGTTTTTTGGCGTAAATGCCTACCCCGCTGTAGCCCTTTTTTTCCGCATAATGGAAGTAGCCATACAACCCATCGGGCTGGAGCATTTCACGGCGCATATCGGTCATCTGCGCTTTCAGTTCCTGCACACACGCGACATCGGCGTCTTGCGTGGCAAGCCATTCAAAGAAACCTTTACTGCCGGCAGAGCGGATACCATTGAGGTTGGCGGTTATAATGCGCAAATGTCTATTTCCTCGAATTAATCATGTCCGACTTCCGTCAAGCATTTCTGACCTTCGCCATTGAACAAAATGTGTTGTGTTTTGGCGAATACAAAACCAAGGCCGGGCGCCTCAGCCCGTATTTCTTCAATGCCGGGCTATTTTCCGATGGCATGGCCCTGAAACAACTTGGCGAATTTTACGCGAAAGCGATACTCGCTGCCGGAATCAAATTTGATGTGCTGTTCGGACCCGCTTACAAAGGCATCCCGCTGGCCGCCACAACAGCCGTGGCGCTGGCCGCTCAGGGGCAGAAAGTGCCGTACAGTTTCAACCGCAAGGAGGCCAAGGATCATGGCGAAGGCGGCAGCATCGTGGGCGCGCCTTTGCACGGACGTGTCCTGATTATTGACGATGTCATCTCGGCCGGCACCTCGGTGCGCGAGTCCGTAGAACTGATTCGCAGTCATGGCGCCACGCCGGCTGGCGTAGTCATTGCGCTGGATCGCATGGAACGCGGCCAGGGTGCCTTGTCTGCGGTGCAGGAAGTTGAAAAACAATACAACATCCCGGTATTTGCCATTGCCAATCTTGCCGACCTGCTTGCCTATTTGCATGACCATGCCACGATGGAACAGAATTTGCACGCAGTAGCCCGTTACCGCGAAGTTTACGGTGTGACCTAAGAGAATAAAAATGCGCGTTTTGCTCTGGATGATGATTTTTGGATTGGCGCTCCCCGCACAAGCTGCCATGTATAAATGGGTGGATGATCATGGTCACACCCATTACGGCGATACATTGCCGCAGCAAGCCACCGGACGCGCCAATGTGGAACTGGACAAGCAGGGGCTGACAATCAAGAAAAATGCCGGCGCCCTAACGCCGGAGCAGCGGCAATTACGCGCGGCGGAACTGTTGCGTCAGCAACAGGAGCAGCTGGTCAAAACCGAACAAAAGCAGCGTGACACTGCACTATTGAATACATACACTTCACCTGCAGAAATTGATCTGGCGCGCGACCGCAACCTGGAACAGGCCAAAGCAGCCATCAAAGGCAGTCAAACCCGATTAATTCAACTGCGCGCCCAGCAGGCTCAACTGGACCAGAAAATCGCGCTTGCTACGCGCAACAAACACCCTGTGCCAGCCCACATCGCGGCAGCCAATGATGCCAATGCTCGCGAAATTACCCAGCTGGAACGGGCCATAGCGCAAAAAAACAAGGAAATAACTGACATCCAGACCCGATTCAACGCTGACAAGGCACGCTTTATCGAACTGACCGGACCCGCTCGTCCCAGCCCTTAATCGCTGCGCAAAATCCCGGCTAAACTACTGTGCGACACATATGCAATCTGGCTGGGACTCAAACCGGGTTCAGCGTTCCAGCCTGTCATCATGCTCACGCCGGTACTCGCCTTCGATCACGCCATTATCTGCTTGCGTTTGCTGCCGAGAACGGCCACCGATCAGACGCAATGGTAAAAACAGCACCAATATGGCCAGTACATCGCTGATTACACCAGGGAAAATGAACAATGCGCCCGCAATCATGGTACGTCCGCTATCAATCAATGCTCGCAACGGAGATCCGCCGGACTGTATGGTCATACTCATCCGCGCCACGAAAGCCAGGCGCTCACCCACGATCAGCGACCATCCCGCCAGCATGCTGCCCAGCAGCAGAGCGAGAATCCACCAACCAATATAATGGTATATCTGAACCAGGGTATAAATCTCCAGCGCCGGGAAACTCAGCACTATAATCATGCCCAACAAGACGCGCATCGAGGAAACCTTCTAAGATTAATATGGAAGCAATCGTTATTTTAACCAACCTGCCCGACGACAATAGTGCTCAACGCCTGGCAAAGCAGTTGGTTGCAACAAAAATTGCGGCTTGTGTGAACATTATGGCACCTTGCCTGTCCACTTACCGGTGGCACGACGCAATTGAATCCACCACCGAAGTGCCCGTCCTGATAAAAACCCGGCGATGTCATTACAATGCGGTTGAACAAACCATCCGCGCATGTCATCCCTACACAGTGCCTGAAATCATAGCCTTGCCTGTTGTGGCAGGACTGCCTGATTATCTCGGATGGATTCTCGCAGAGACCCCAGAGGGCGTGTGAGTGTTCAGATTAGGACATTTCTGAAAAGTTAAAGCGATACCGGTGCAAAAATCGTAAGAATATAGTGGTCTTAATAGACTGAATCATACCGTGTCAATAAGTACATAACGCCTGGAGACTGAATTAGATGCGTATCTTTGGTTTTTTATTTTTGTTTTTCATCAGTGCAGTCCAAGTATATGCGGCGGATTTGCTCGAGCCCGAACAGGCATTCAAATTCTCTGCGCAGCAGGCTGACGCAAACCATCTGGAAGTGCGTTACCAGATTGCAGATGGCTATTACATGTACCGCAAACGGTTCAAATTCAGCCTGGATGGCGGCACCCTGGGTACACCACAGTTCCCTGCCGGCAAGATGCACGAAGACCCGACGTTCGGGCAGGTAGAGACCTACCGCAACGAAGTCCGCGTCAAACTGCCCTTTACCCCAACCGGCGGCGCGCAGAGCGTCACGCTCAAGGCAGTGTCACAAGGATGTGCAGATGCCGGTGTTTGCTACACCCCCATGGACAGCACAGCCACCATCAAGCTCACCGCGGCCAATACCACCTCCACGCTGCCGGCATCCCAAAAACCCACCGGCATATTAGCAGGCCTGAGCAATCTCGGCGACCGCCTTACCGGCAATGCACCCCCGCAGTTTTTGCCGCCGGACGAAGCATTCAAATTAGATCTGAGCGTTATTGATGGCCGGACCTTGAAGGCTGACTTCATTCCTGCGCCTTCCTATTATCTATACAAAAACAAAATTCACTTCACCGTCAAATCACCAGCAAACGTTCAGGTAGCCAAAGTTGCCCTGCCGGCAGGGGATATAGAGGAAGACCCCAATTTCGGCCGCCTCGAGGTTTACCACCATAACTTTACCGGCAACATCAGTCTCAATCGTCCCGCTGGCGGAGCCGATAAAATCGTAATGGAGGCAACCTATCAGGGATGCAGTGAAAAAGGTGTGTGCTACCCGCCGATTACCAAAAACTTTACGCTAACTTTACCGGCAGCCACCGCTGCGGATGTCGCTGGCGCCGGGTCAAATCCGGAACCAGCCCCGGCAGTTGCGGCAGCCCTGCCGGCGGCCGCTGCTGAAGCGCCGCTCTCGGAATCATCGCAAATCGAGCGCGTCCTCAAAGGTGGCCACTTCTGGACCATCATTGCCACGTTCTTCGGCGCCGGTCTGTTGCTGTCGCTCACACCGTGCGTCTTTCCGATGATCCCGATTCTGTCAGGTATCATTGCCGGACAAAAAAACGTCACGCGGCTGTCCGGTTTCCTGCTGTCCCTCGCGTATGTGCTGGGGGTAGCCATTACCTATGCGCTGGCCGGTGTCGCAGCGGCCTTATCCGGTACGCTGATTTCCAATGCCCTGCAAAATCCGATTGCGCTCTCCATCGGGGCGGGCGTTTTCGTGCTGCTGGCCATGTCCATGTTCGGTTTTTTCGAATTACAGCTGCCCAGCTTCATCCAGAGCAAGTTTTCCGATGCCAGCAATAAAGTAAAGGGCGGCAATTTCATTGGCGTCTTTGTCATGGGCGCGTTGTCAGCGCTGATTATCGGCCCCTGCGTCGCGCCGCCGCTGGCCGCCGCATTGGCATTCATCGCCCAAACCGGGAGCACTGTACTGGGCGGCTGGGCATTGTTTGCGCTGGCGATCGGCATGGGCGTACCACTGTTGCTGGTAGGTATTTCGGCTGGTGCGCTCCTGCCTCGCGCCGGCGGCTGGATGAACGCTGTAAAGTATTTCTTCGGCGTACTCATGCTGGCGATCGCCATCTGGCTGATAACCCCGCTGATCCCGGCGTGGATTCAAATGCTGCTGTGGGCAACCCTGCTGATCGCTTCAGCCATGCACCTCAAGGCGATTGAACCATTGGCAGTCAATGCCTCCGGCTGGCACCGTCTGTGGAAGGGGCTGGGCGTCATTGCATTACTGGCCGGCATTGCACTCATCGTTGGGTTGCTGGCGGGTGGACGCGATGTGCTACAACCGCTGTCCGTGTTCAAGGGTGGCGCGGGCAGCGCGAACGCCACTCAAGCCGGATTGCAATTTACCCGCGTCAAAAGCCTGGCTGAACTCGACAGCAGGATTAGCCAGTCAAAGGGAAAGTTTGTCGTACTGGATTTTTATGCTGACTGGTGTGTGTCCTGCAAGGAAATGGAACACAACACCTTTACCGACCCGAAAGTGCAGGCAGCACTCAAGGATGCCGTGTTGCTGCAGGCAGATGTCACCGACAACACGCCCGACGACAAGGCACTGCTTAAACGTTTTGGCCTGTATGGGCCGCCCGGGCTGATATTTTTTGACCGTGACGGTAAAGAAGTCACTTACCGCGTCATCGGCTATGAGCCTCCCGCACAATTCCTGAATAGTCTGGACGCGGCTTTACGCTGACCCCCATATGAAAAAAAATCTATCCCTGATCCTGTTTGTTTTGATTGGCGCACTGGCGCTGGGCGGTGGCTACTATGTATACCAGCACAACCGGGCATCATCCGCCGTCGCACCAGTCACTACCGCCATTGACAACAGTGACGCTGCCGCCACATTGTTCAAGGCCGGATTCAAGGATCTCGCAGGCATCCGCCAACCACTGTCGCAATGGCGCGGCAAAGTACTGGTGGTCAATTTCTGGGCTACCTGGTGTCCCCCATGCCGCAAGGAGATCCCCGAATTCATCAAATTACAAAGCAAATATGGCGCTCAAGGTTTGCAGTTTGTGGGTATCGCCATTGACGAAACGGCCAAGGTCCAGGCTTTTTCCGATCAGATGGGCATGAACTATCCGGTATTGGTGGGCGATCTCGATGCAGTCGCTTTATCGCAGGCCACCGGCAACCGTCTGGGCGGCTTGCCATACACGCTTATTCTGGATCGGTCGGGTAAAATTGTCGGTACTGAACTGGGGGGATTAAGCACAGCCAAACTTGAAGCCACGCTGAAACCATTATTGGCCACTCCCTGACCCGGAATGCGGCATCACGCCGCATCTTGTTAAAACATGGATTTGGCGGCATTTTCGTTAAACGTCTGGACAACTTCACCCAACTTGCGGCAAACTTGCGCCCATGAATTCCCAGCGCACACGCTCCACCAAGTCCGCAACCAAGGCTAAACCACCCCATATTCTGGTGCTGCACGGCCCAAGCCTGAATTTGCTGGGGGCGCGTGAACCGGAACATTACGGCAGCACTACCCTGGCGGATATCGACGCGCGTCTGGCGGCGCGTGCCAAGTCAGCCAGGGTCACCCTTGAATGCTGGCAAAGCAATAGCGAAGCGACGCTGATTGAGCACATTCACTCGGCCCGGCAGCACACCAGCTACATTCTCATCAATCCGGCAGCTTTCACCCATACCAGTGTTGCACTACGCGATGCGCTGGCCGCCGTCGCCATTCCTTTCATTGAAGTCCACCTGTCGAATGTATTTGCCCGCGAGCCCTTCCGCCATCATTCCTATTTCAGCGATCTGGCGGTCGGTGTCATTAGCGGTCTCGGCGCGCAAGGATACGAACTGGCGCTGGAATACGCGCTCACCCAACTGACAATCAAGGCCTGACTATGGATCTGAGAAAACTTAAAAAACTGATCGACCTCGTGGAAGAATCCGGTATTGCCGAACTCGAAATCACCGAGGGTGAAGAAAAAGTCCGCATTACCCGTACCGCACCAAACACCCAACCCATCTACATGAGCAATATGCCGGGCTATGCATCTGCTGCCCCCGCTGCTCCCCCGGCACCTGTGGCAACGCCGGCACCCGTCGAGGCTGCTGCCCCAGAGGGACATATTGTCAAATCACCCATGGTTGGTACGTTCTACCGCTCGTCCAGTCCGGGTGCCAAATCATTTGTAGAGGTCGGACAAACAGTATCCGCCGGCGAAACACTATGCATCATAGAAGCGATGAAGCTGCTGAATGAAATCGAAGCCGACCAGGGTGGCGTTATCAAGGCGATTCTGGTGGAAAACGGTCAGCCGGTGGAATACGGCGAGCCGATGTTTATTATTGGCTGACACACCAGGCAGGATCAGCAGGATTTTAAGCTGCACAGGTAATTCAACATTATTTAGCGGGATCAAGTAGAAGGAACTTCCTGCTCACCCTGCAACATACCCTGGTTATACGGCCCTATCATTTAACAGGCACTCCATGTTTGAAAAAATCCTCATCGCCAACCGCGGCGAAATTGCTTTGCGTATCCAGCGCGCCTGCCGCGAAATGGGTATCAAGACCGTCGCCGTCCACTCCGAAGCGGACGCCGACGCCAAATACGTCAAGCTCGCCGACGAATCGGTGTGTATCGGCCCTGCCGCCTCGGCGCTGAGCTACCTGAACGTGCCGGCAATTATCAGCGCAGCAGAACTCACCGATGCCGAGGCGATTCACCCCGGCTATGGCTTCCTGTCGGAAAACGCCGACTTTGCCGAACGCGTGGAATCATCCGGCTTCGTGTTTATCGGCCCGCGCCCGGAAACCATCCGCCTGATGGGCGACAAGGTTTCTGCCAAAGACGCCATGAAAGCCTCCGGTGTACCGTGTGTCCCCGGCTCTGACGGTGCATTGCCGGACAATCCGGAAGAAATCATGCGCATCGCCAACCAGGTAGGTTACCCGATCATCATCAAGGCTGCAGGCGGCGGCGGCGGGCGCGGGATGCGCGTGGTGCATAGCGATGGCGCGCTGCTCAACGCGGTAGCCATGACCCAGGCCGAAGCGCAGAGTGCATTCGGCAACCCGGTGGTGTACATGGAACGCTACCTGCAAAAACCGCGGCACATTGAAATCCAGATATTGGCGGATGAACACGGTCATGCCATCCACCTCGGCGAGCGCGACTGTTCCATGCAGCGCCGCCACCAGAAAATACTCGAAGAGGCCCCCGCGCCCGGTCTGGACCGCAAACTGCGCGACAAAATCGGCGAACGCTGTGCCGCCGCCTGCCGCAAAATCGGCTACCGTGGCGCCGGTACATTTGAATTCCTCTACGAAGACGGCGAATTCTTCTTTATTGAAATGAATACCCGCGTGCAGGTCGAGCACCCGGTTACCGAACTCATTACCGGCGTGGATATCGTGCAGGAGCAAATCCGTATCGCTGCCGGTGAAGAGCTGCGCTACAAGCAAAAAGATATCGAGTTTCGCGGCCACGCCATCGAGTGCCGCATCAATGCCGAACACCCCTACACTTTCGTCCCTTCACCTGGCCGCTTGACCGCCTATCACGTACCCGGCGGGCCGGGCATCCGGGTGGATTCGCATGTATACCAGAATTATTTCGTGCCGCCGCATTACGATTCCATGATCGGCAAACTGATTGCGCACGGCGCCACCCGCGAGCAGGCCATCGCGCGTATGCGTACCGCGCTTTTGGAAATGATCGTGGAAGGCATCAATACCAACATTCCGCTACACCAGGATTTGATGTACGACGCCGCATTCGTGGAGGGCGGCACCAGCATCCACTATCTCGAGCAAAAGCTCGCCAAACCGTCCACGGCCTAACCACCATGCCCTGGCAATCTGTCACCCTGGCCGCTACTGCAGACGAGGCAGAACGTTTGTCCGATGCGCTGATGGAAGCAGGTGCGCTGTCGGTAAGCATCGAGGACGCCGCAGCCGGCACCGCTGCGGAAGCACCGATTTTCGGCGAGCCGGGCATGCCCGCGGACGAACTCTGGCGCGACAATAAAGTCCTCGCGCTATTTGCGCAAACTGCTGATGTAGCAACGATCCTTGCAGAGGCCGCGCAAACCGCCGGTTTTACTGTTCCTGCATACCGTATCGAGCAAGTCGCCGAGCAGGACTGGGTACGACTCACCCAGGCTGAATTCGATCCGATCCGCATTTCCGAACGCCTGTGGATCATCCCCAGCTGGCACGCAGCCCCGGATAGCGCCGCCATCAACCTGAAACTGGATCCCGGCCTGGCATTCGGCACCGGCTCCCACCCCACCACGCGTCTGTGCCTGCAATGGCTGGACAGCCATATCGCGGGCGGCGAGCGCGTGCTGGATTACGGCTGCGGCTCCGGCATTCTGGCCATCGCCGCGCTGAAATTCGGCGCCGGCTACGCGTGCGGTGTGGACATCGATGCGCAAGCGGTCGCCACCGCACAGGATAATGCGCGCAACAACGCCGTGCAGGCGGATTTTTCCCTGCCCGATGCCACGCCGGATGCCCCTGCCGACATCGTGATCGCGAACATCCTCACCAACCCCTTGCTGGCACTCGCCCCGCTACTTGCCAATGCCTGCCGGGAGAATGGACACGTCGTCCTGTCCGGCATCCTGGTTGAACAACTGGACAAGGTGATCACTGCCTACACCGACTGGTTCGATATCCGCCTGTGGCGCGCCGAAGATGGCTGGGCGTGTCTGGCTGGCACAAAACGCGCATGAACATACTCACCTCCTGTCCTGACTGCAATACGGTATTTCGCGTTCCTGCGGAAATCCTGGCAGCACGCGATGGGCAAGTGCGTTGCGGAGTGTGCAGCTGCGTATTCGACGCGCGTGAATATCTGACGCCGGAAATCTACCCAAACATCTCTGCTGAAACACCTCAAACCGAGACCAGCGATTCGACTGCTGCAGAACCCTTAAACAGCCCGGATGAACAAGCCGAAGTGCTGGAAATCGGCATCCCTGCAACGGACATATCGGCTACACCGGCGGAAGAAATAACGCCTCCCGTTGAAGAACAGGCTGAAGCGGTAGAAATCAGCATTCCGGCAATCGACATGCCGACCGAACCGGCCGCGGAAATAACACCGTCCGTTAAAGAATCTGAACACTTTGAAGAATATGAGCAACGTCTCGAAGAACAGGCGTCACCCATCGAGACGCCGGTTGAGTGGGCAGAAGAACCATCCGGTGTAGAGCAGCCCAAGGAATTTGTACCATCGTCCTTGCCCTCGGAAGCCTTAACAAACACCGCCCGTCTGGTGCGGCGCAAACGTCTCCGTTCAACACTGCTCGGCATGGGCAGTGCCGCCCTTGCCATATTGCTGGCCGCACAACTGATCTACGTGATGCGCACACCGATCGCAGCCCGCATCCCCGCCGTCAAACCCTGGCTGGTCGCCGCATGTACGGCTCTGGGTTGCAATGTGCCGCTGCCGCGCGATTCCGATGCCATTAAAATTTCCAGTTCGGATCTGCTCTCCGATCCCGCGCATCCGGCGCGCATCCAGGTCAGCTTGCTGATCGCCAATGAAGCGGGATATGCCGAAGCCTATCCGCATATCGAACTCACTCTCACCGACACTCACGATGCCGCGCTGGCAAAACGCATTTTTGCGCCGAACGAATATCTCCGCACGCCCGGCAAGGAAGCTGCCGGTATCAGGCCGGGTAGCGAAGCCAGTGTCGATTTGCTGCTGGATATCGGCAATCTGGCCGCTACCGGTTACCGCGTACTGGTGTTTTATCCCTGAGTTCGTTGACGGAATTGAGCGTCTAAATCATGCCGCACGTTATCTTGATTGCCGGGCCAAATGGCGCGGGGAATTCCACAGCGGCAGCGGGCATTTTGCAAGGCGCCTTGGCAGTATCGCAATTCGTCAATGCAGACACCATCGCACTTGGTTCATCGGCTTTCGTCCCGAAAATGCAACAATGTAAGCAAGTCGAAGGCGGAATGTTGTAATGCAAGACGCTACCCTGCCCTCAACTTAAGTTGACTTTAGTTTACTCACCGTCATCTAAACAGTTGAGGTATTCCGCAAAAACATCGCCATGACATGCAAGCGGCTTGCAGTGACAACCCAGCCGTTTTCCAGCCAGCGCTCTTAAACGTTGCTTGAAGCCATATCCATCGCGAATATAGTTTTTATCAAAGTCGTACTTATACTTACGAATGACTTCCTCACGATCACCGCTGAAACCAATTGCGTAGGGATTACCCCAATCAGTTCCCCGACCGATGTATTCATCGTAGAGCTGGCCCTTGTCCACATTGACAACCCGAGTTATCTTGACTGCAACTCTTCTAACAACAGCCCCTGCGGTATCTAGCATATCAATTAGATCAATAAACGTCTGCCCGTCGCCAAAGATAATTGCATGGGTAATACCTACTTCCCCCAATAGTGTCCTATCTATACGTTCGATTTTGAGGATGCTTTGATCACCACGAAATGTGGACTCGATAAACCCTCGCCGATCCTCCAGATATATGATCGTGAAGTTATTGAGTGAGGACAAAATTCGGTTTGCCTTCCTCTTAAATTTTTCGAGGCAACCAAATTCTGGCGGATATGCGATTAGGACGATTTTAGATTCCATCGAATAATCACCACAAATGCTTCACTTCAATCTGCCCTCCCCACTCTTTGCTCAAATACTCCGCGACTAAGCGCCTATGGCATTGATGTGGTTTGTCCTCACTGCACAATAGGCAGCCCTCATCCAGAATTTCTTTACCCACCGTTCTTGCAACATCTCGCTGAGAAATTAAATCCAAGTATCTAGCTTCATATTCGTCCCAAGACATTTTCTTGTTTTTATATGAGTCAAGGATGTCTTTGGTAGGCGCCAATTCTGGAAGATGCAAATATTCCATCTCGCAAATTTCTTTCAGAAAGAATTGCAAGTCCTCTTTTTTAGCAAAGCCGGCCAATTGCGAGACGTTATTAAGCCGAACATCGATAATTCGCCTAGCCTCGCTCCTACGAAGGATGCCAAAAAATTTTTCTGCATTTTTCTTGGTAAAACCAATTGTTAGTATGCGCATAAGCAGTTTCAGTAATTATTTTGCAAGTAGCCATCAAAATCAAAGATAGCTGCGACGAATTTATAGTGGCGATTTTCATAACCAAATAGTGGGCCTAAGCTGACACACAAATAATAGTTGTCCTCTTTAATCAGCTTTACTGTACGAGGTTCTGTGCCCTCTTCAGGAAATTGGTTCTTGAGCATTTTTCGAACCTTAGGGTCTGTGATTGATAGCCCGCTATATGCTTTACCTGCATACTGAAATTCAGCAGACATCTTTCCCTTATATTTTTGATCATGGTCATTCCAATTTAGTGCTAGCTTTACGCAGAGTAGCTCCGGTTTTATCAAGAACAATGAATGATTAATAGATTCCTGTTCCACATAAATTGAACTAACCGAGTCACTTTCATCTTCGTCCTCAAGCCATATATTTATTGGCTTTTCGATAAGTTTACTCAAATACCCAGACGGAAAAATTCTTTCATATTGCCAAGTACTATCGTCGATACGATAGTTCTCTGGCTGCCCTGATGTTGGGGCATGCATAGCAATTGGGACACGCACAATATCAAGAACCTGCACTTCTCGACCAATGTTTAGAATGCATTGCTGGCTGGAAATCGCACCATGCTGTTCCTCAGAGGTAGGGCGAACCCAGCCATGAATCTGATATTTTCCGTTTTCTGCTTTAATCAACTCCCTACCTGCAATACACCATTTATTATTCTTGTAAGACTTGGCCAACACCACAATGGTCTTCCAGTCCATTTTCCTCCCACGAGCTTAACGAAAATTTTGACGCAGAAAACCTGCCCAAAATCTCACAAACATTCACTACACTTTCTGCCTGATCAACCAATCTTTCAAGAGGGTGATGGTCGTGTCTTGCACTGCAAGATTTTTGTCCCAAAAACAGTCTAATATTACCAGACCGCGTAGGGCGCAATCGTTATTGCGCCGAATGAAATGGGGTTCGCAGGGATGGGGGACTTGCCGTCCAACTCGCAAAACATCCGATGCAATGCGCTTCGCTTATTGGCACCCTACATTGCACCTTGCGCGGGTTACATTCTCCAAGTCTGAAAAAGCGTTGACGCAAGGATAAGGATGCGTATGATCGTACGTATCTTGTTCCCCGAGCGGATACGCCATGCAAACCCATTACAATCCAACCGCCAAAAAAGGCCGCCTGTCCTTGTCGATCAATCAAGACCTGCTGGACCGCCTCGAACCCTATAAGCAACAGCTGAATTTTTCCGCGCAAGCCGAGCAGTTGCTTGCGCGCATGCTCGAAGAACTTGAGAACCGTGCCTGGGCAGAACGCAACGCCGACGCGTTGGCCACACACGGCGTAGATATCGCCGACACAGGCCTGGCGGGTGCTGAATTTGACCGAATTTAAACCTTGGCTCAATTTGACATCTATCCCAATCCAGGCACAAAAAAAGCCGAAATACCGTATCTCGTTGCAATTCAGAATGACCATATCAGCAGCAAAACCGGCGCGACCGTTGTCATCCCCTTACGCGCCAATGCCCAGCCTGTAGAGATCATGGCGCCACTGGTTGAAGTGGCGGGACAAGGGCAGTTCGTTTTATCGACCGACGAAATTTTCGCGATTGATACAGCCAGACTCAAAGCGCCGTGCGCCATTCTCAGCAAACCTGATCGTGCAAAAATCAAACCCGCAATAGACAAAGTAATCGGCGAATACTGATTGATCTGCGCCGCCGCAGTTGTCCGAGACCAGCCTGCGTGAAGCACAATCGTTACTGCGCAGAATGAAGACACCCGGTGTCACTGAGTTTTCAGGAAGTGATCATGTGGTTAGAATCGACGGATTCTTCGGGTCAACCATGAGCTGCTTCGGCATGCAGCTTCAACCCCAGCGCTCCCACAACCTTGAGGATCGTGTCGAAGTCTGGGCTACGCTCGCCGGAGAGTGCCTTGTAAAGACTTTCACGCGACAGCCCCGCATCGCGTGCGACCTGTGACATGCCCTTGGCGCGGGCAATATCGCCTAGCGCTTTGGCGATGAACGCAGCGTCGCCGTTGGCCTCATCCAGGCAAGCTTCCAGGTAGGCCGCCATTTCCTCCGGGGTGCGGAGGTGCTCGGCGACATCGTAGCGAGTGGTCATGGTTTTGCTCATCATGGTGCTCCTAAAGGTTGCGTACAAGGCGCAAGGCAGTTTTGATGTCGGCGGACTGCGTGCCTTTGTCGCCACCCGCCAGCAGAATGACTACATCGCGCCCGCGCTTTGTGAAATACACCCGGTAACCGGGGCCATAATCGATCCGCAACTCGGAGACACCTTCGCCTACCGGCTTGGTATCCCCCGCGTTTCCAGCCGCCAGACGCTCAACACGAACCTGAACGCGCGCACGCGCACGAATATCGCGCAGCTCATCAAGCCACCGGGCGTAGATTTCAGTCTTACGAATCTCGAACATGGATCGAATGTAGCCTTGTGGATACATATTGTCAATGCCTGCTTCGCCCATGTGTGCCCATACGGGCAACCCAACGTCTGGGGTTCCAAGCCAGACTTAACCCGAATATTTCTACATTTTAAAAACGTCGACACATCTGACTTTGCGCCAACACGCTGCTTCGCTACGGTTGTCCAGAGCCTGCCGAATACGGTATAGTGCGCGCTTGTCCGCAGTCATTGCGGGAGAGTGCGCGCCCGACGCGCCGCCGAAGGCGTAATTCACCCAGAACCGCTCAGGCTCCCGAACCGCAGTGAAAGCACGGGCATCTCTGGAGAGCGGCGCGCCAAAACACACGGCCAGCGTCCACCGAAGGGGCACACGGTGTTTCACTCACATCGTAATCTCTCAGGTAAACAGGACAGGGGGGTGACGGCTGAAACTGCGCAATTGAATACGCCGGTCGATATCCCTTTATTTTATTTACCGAGTCCATGACACCTGACACCCTCACCATCCAGCCTGCACGCATTCCGAATACCGCGCGCATGCCGATCTGGATCCGCCAGAATCTCGGCAACGACGTCCACTACGGCAAAACCGGCGAGGCCGTGCATGGCAACCGCCTGCACACCGTTTGCGAAGAAGCGCGCTGCCCGAATCGCGGCGAATGCTGGAGTCGCGGCACCGCTACCTTCATGCTGCTGGGCGATACCTGCACGCGTGCCTGCGGGTTTTGCTCGGTCAAAACCGGCAAGCCCGCCTGGTTCGATGCCGACGAACCGCGTCGCGTGGCTGAGGCGGTGATGGCATTGCGGCTGCAATACATCGTGCTCACTTCGGTCAACCGCGATGACCTACCCGATGGTGGAGCGGGCATTTTTGCTGACACCCTGAAGCAACTACGCTTGCGTGACGCACAGATCGGCGTGGAATACCTCACGCCGGATTTCCGCGCCTGCCAGGATCAGGCTATCGCCACCATTAACAATGCACTGGCGAACCTGCCCGCAGGCACGCGCCGCGACCTGGTGTGGGGACATAATGTGGAAACCGTACCACGCCTGTATAAAACGGCGCGCAAGGGTTCGCAATACGCGCGCTCGCTCGACATGCTGAACAAGGCCGCACAACAGCCGGGCATAGAAGCCAAATCAGCATTAATGCTGGGGTTGGGTGAAACCCGCGCGGAAGTGCTGGAAGTGCTACATGATTTACGCACTGCGGGCGTGGCAAGGGTCTCACTGGGTCAATACTTGCGTCCATCACTGGATCACCTGCCGGTAGTGGAATATATCCACCCCGATGTATTTACCGAATATGAACACGATGCGCGTGCCATGGGCTTTGCCTGGGTCAAGGCCGGCCCGCTGGTGCGCAGCAGTTATTACGCCGAAGAACAACAAGGACGCCACCATGCTTAAACAAACCCCGCTTAACGCCGCGCACCGTTCCATGGGCGCCAAAATGGTGGATTTCGGCGGCTGGGACATGCCGGTCAATTACGGCTCGCAGATTGAGGAGCACCATCAGGTACGCGCCGACGCCGGCATGTTCGATGTGTGCCACATGCTGGTCGTGGATGTGAAAGGCGCCAACGTGCGCGGCTTCCTGCGCAAACTGGTTGCCAACAACGTGGACAAGCTCAAACTGCCGGGCAAGGCACTGTACTCATGCATGCTGAACCCCGAGGGCGGTGTGATCGACGACCTCATCATTTATTTTCTGACGGAAGACTGGTTCCGTATTGTGGTCAATGCCGGTACTGCAGAAAAGGATTTGGCATGGATGCAAAAGCAGGCGGAAGGCCGCGGCCTGGCCATCACCCCGCGCCGCGACCTCGCCATGATTGCGGTACAAGGCCCGCATGCCCGAGCTCGCGTATGGTCTGCCATACCCGGCGCACAAGCCGAGACCGAAGATCTCAAACCATTTAATGCCGTCGCATTCCAGAAATATTTCATTGCCCGCACCGGTTATACCGGTGAAGACGGCTTCGAGGTCATTCTGCCGGCAACCGATGCCGAAGCTTTCTGGCGCTTGCTTGCCACGCTGGGCGTCAAACCGATCGGTTTGGGTGCGCGCGATACGCTACGCCTTGAAGCGGGCATGAACCTGTACGGCCAGGATATGGATGAAACCACCAACCCGCTGGAATCCGGCCTGGCATGGACGGTTGATCTGAACAGCGAGCGCGATTTCATCGGCAAGCCCGCGCTGCAATCGCGCGACATCAATCAACAGCTGGTCGGTCTGGTGTTGCTGGATAAAGGCGTACTGCGCGCGCATCAGCAAGTTCATACCGCAAACGGTGTCGGCGAAATTACCAGCGGCAGCTTCTCGCCCACGCTGCAGCAATCCATCGCGCTGGCGCGCATTCCGCTGGGCATCGCCCCGGGTACGGAAGTCGAAGTGGAAATCCGCGACAAAAAACTCAAGGCGAAGGTCGTCAACTACCCTTTCGCTCGCAATGGTAAAGCTTTGGTTTAAACATTCGACATTTCTCCAGGAGCACACAATGAACATTCCCGCCGATCTGAAATACACCCAATCCCACGAATGGGCCAGACTCAATGCCGACGGTACTGTCACCGTTGGCATTACCGAACACGCCCAGGATCTGCTGGGCGACATGGTGTTCGTGGAAGCCCCTGTAGTGGGCCGCAAACTGAACGCCGGCGAAGAATGCGCAGTCGTGGAATCAGTAAAGGCCGCATCCGACGTGTACGCACCCATCGCCGGTGAAGTGGTCGCCGTCAACGCTGAAGTGGAAGCCACGCCCGAGGCCATCAACAAGGACGCGCACGCCGCCTGGATGTTCACCCTCAAGCCGGATAATGCCGCCGACCTCGACAGCCTGCTCGACGCTGCCGCCTATCAGGCGCTGGTGGAATCCGAGGCGCATTAAAAAATCTGGCGCACTCAACCGAATCAGCAGGACACATCATGCCTTTCATCCCGCACACTGAACACGACATCCAGGCCATGCTGGCCGCGATCGGCGCGCCTTCCATCGACGCGCTATTCGACGAAATTCCCGCAGCACTGCGTAACGGCAAGCTCACCAAGGTACCCACCGCGCTGAGCGAAATGGAAATCAACCGCCTGATGCAGGAACGCGCCGAGGCCGACGGCCGCTATCTCAACTTCATCGGCGCCGGCGCCTACGAGCACCACATCCCGGCAGCGGTGTGGCAGATTACGACGCGCGGCGAATTCTATTCGGCCTACACGCCTTATCAGGCAGAGGCTTCGCAAGGCACGCTGCAACTGATCTACGAATACCAGACCATGATGGCCTCGCTGACCGGTCTGGATGTGTCCAACGCCTCGCTCTACGACGGTGGTTCGGGTCTGGCCGAAGCAGTGCTGATGGCGGTGCGCGCGCACAAGGGTGCCGCACGCGTATTAATGCCGAAGACCGTCGCGCCGATATATCGCGCGGTGGTGCGTAGCATCGTTAAAAATCAGCATATCGAAATCATCGAGCTGGACTACGACCCGGCGACCGGCACCACCCCCCTGCCCACTGCGGATATGGGCGACTTCGCCGCGCTGGTGGTGCCGCAGCCCAATTTCTTCGGCGCGCTGGAGGAAGTCGATGCACTTACCGACTGGGCGCACGCGCACGGCGCTCGCGTCATCGCGCTGGTCAACCCGACTTCGCTGGCATTGCTGAAAGCGCCGGGCCAATGGGGTACCAAAGGTGCGGACATTGCTGTGGGCGAAGGCCAGCCATTGGGTGCGCCACTCTCCAGCGGCGGCCCGTATTACGGATTCATGACCTGCAAACAGGAACTGGTGCGCCAGATGCCCGGCCGCATCGTCGGACGCACCGTGGATCTGGACGGAAAACCCGGCTTTGCCTTGACCCTGCAAGCGCGCGAACAGCACATCCGCCGCTCCAAGGCTACTTCCAACATCTGCACCAATCAGGGCCTGGTGGTCACCGCCGCCACCATCTACATGAGCCTGCTGGGACCCGAAGGCCTGAAGCGCGTGGCCGCTGCCAGCCACACCAACACCCGCACACTACTGGAAAAACTGTGCGCCATTGCCGGCGTGAATCGCGTATTTAGCGCACATTGTTTTCATGAGGCAGTCATCCGGATTGATGCCCCGGCAGGCGAAGTGCTGCGTGCCTTGCAGGCGCAAGGCATTCTGGGCGGCTATGATTTGAGTGGGCACTATCCGGAGTTGGGCAACGCCATCCTGGTCTGCGCGACCGAAACCAAAACCGCCGCCGACCTCGAGCTATATGCGCAACAACTGGCACGCATACTGTCCAAGCGCCGCGAAGGCCCGCCCTGCGCGTACAAATCCTGATTTATCACCCACCAAGGAGACATGACCATGAGTACAGTAACCCTAGGCGGCACCCCCATCCAGGTCGCAGGCACCTTCCCCAAAGCCGGCGACACCGCGCCAGATTTCAAACTGACCAACAAGGATCTGGCCGATGTCGGCCTGGCCGGGTTTGCCGGCAAGCGCAAAGTACTGAATATCGTGCCTTCGCTGGATACCCCGGTGTGTGCCGAGTCCACACGCAAATTCAATGCGAAAGCGGGCAGCCTGAACAATACCGTGGTACTGGTTATATCCGCCGATCTGCCGTTCGCACAAGGGCGCTTCTGCAGTACGGAAGGACTGAACAATGTAGTGACCCTGTCCACCTTGCGCAGTGGCGATTTCATGCAGGCCTACGGCGTGAAAATCACCGACGGCCCGCTGGCTGGCGTCACCGCCCGCGCCGTGGTGGTGCTGGATGAATCCAACAAGGTCATCCATGCGCAGCTGGTGCCGGAAATCAAGATCGAACCCGACTACGACGCCGCTTTGGCGGTTTTGCAATAAAACCCATAGCCACAGAGCGCTCAAAGGAAAGGTTTTGTGTTCTCCGTGGCGAAAATGGTTTTTTATCAAGTACATCATTAGGCTAGACCCATGCTGATATTCGAACACTCCCGCCCGGGCCGTGCCGCACACGCGCAGATGCCTGAACACGCCGCCGATGTAAGCGACTTGCCCGCCCACCTGATGCGCACGGATGCGCCCAGGTTGCCCGAAGCCTCGGAAATGGATGTGGTGCGCCACTACACGCGCCTGTCGCAGAAGAATTTCTCCATCGACACCCAGTTCTATCCGCTGGGTTCATGCACCATGAAATACAATCCGCGCGCCTGCAATTCGCTGGCGATGCTGCCGCAATTCCTGGCACGCCACCCGCATGCCCCGGCCGAAACCGGGCAGGGTTTCCTCGCCTCGATGTACGAACTGCAGGAAATACTCAAAGACGTCACCGGCATGGCCGGCGTATCAATGGCGCCGATGGCCGGCGCACAGGGCGAATTCGCCGGCGTGGCGATGATTCGCGCCTATCACGATGCGCGCAATGATTCCGCGCGGCGCGAGATCATCGTCCCCAACGCCGCGCACGGCACCAACCCGGCCACCGCCGTGATGTGCGGCTACACGGTGCGCGAGATTCCCACCGACCGAGAAGGCGACGTCGATCTGGAGGCGTTGCGTGCCGCCGTCGGCCCGCATACCGCCGGACTGATGCTCACCAATCCGTCCACGCTGGGCGTGTTCGAGAAAAAAATCCAGGACATCCAGAAAATCGTGCACGACGCCGGCGGCCTGCTGTATTACGACGGCGCCAACCTCAATGCCATTCTGGGGCGCGTCAAACCCGGCGACATGGGTTTCGACGTGATCCACATGAACTTGCACAAAACCTTCTCCACCCCGCATGGCGGCGGCGGACCGGGCGCCGGCCCGGTAGGCGTATCGCAACGTCTGCTGCCGTTCATGCCGGTACCCGTCGTCACTCATGACAAAGGCAGTTACCGCCTGCTGGTGGAAGCCGACATCCCCCAATCCATCGGCCGCATGAGCGCCAATAACGGCAATGCCGGCGTGCTGCTGCGTGCTTACATCTATGCGCGCATGCTGGGCGCGGAAGGTATGCACCGGGTGGCTGACTTCGCCACGCTGAATGCCAACTACCTGCTGGCGGAGCTGAAAAAAGCCGGATTCGACATTGCGTTTCCCACGCGCCGTGCCAGCCACGAGTTCATCATCACCCTGAAAAAACTCAAGGATGAAACCGGTGTGACGGCCATGGACTTCGCCAAGCGCTTGCTCGATTACGGCTACCATGCCCCCACCACCTACTTCCCGCTGCTGGTGCCGGAGTGCCTGCTGATCGAGCCGACCGAAACCGAATCCATGGAAACGCTGGATGGTTTCATCGCGGCCATGAAAGCCATCCTGGCAGAAGCACGCAGCAAGCCCGAACTGGTCAAGGGCGCGCCGTATACCCAGCCGGTGCGGCGGCTCGATGACGTCAAAGCAGCACGCGAGCTGGATTTGACCTGGAAGAATTGACGTCAAACTGAAGTAATTCATGCGGGCACGGTAGCAAGTGCCCGCGTTTTATTTTAGGCTACGGGTTTAGTTCAACGGTCATCCCATGCAAGAATCCCCGTTCAAAGGCAAAACCGGCGTCAAACGTGTCTTCAACGCTTTTTTTTATTCACTCGACGGGCTGAAAGCCGCCATCCGGCACGAGGACGCTTTCCGCCAGGAAATACTGCTTGCGATCATCCTCATTCCGCTGGCGCTGTACCTCGAACCAGGTGCCATTGGCCGGGCACTGATGATCGCCTCGGTGCTGCTGGTACTCATTGTCGAACTGCTTAATTCTGCCGTGGAAGCAGCGGTGGACCGCATTTCGCTGGAAAACCACCACCTCATCAAACGTGCCAAAGACATGGGCAGCGCAGCAGTATTGATTGCGCTGGTCAATGTTGCGATGATCTGGTTGCTGGTGCTCACACAGTAACCGTTGTTCCGGCAGGATCAGGGCCAGTCTGATGACCGGAGGAACACTAGCCTGGATAATCATTCCTGATAAGTGCGCGGCCACTGATTTACCCGGCTATTGCTTACCTGAGATCGCACCCCTTTGCATTTTATGCAAACCTTAACTCGAACAACGTCTCTCCATTCTTGCCGTTTTCCACATAAACGGCACCACCGTGTAATACCATGACCGCCTTGACAATGGCCAGCCCCAATCCCGAAGCCGCCCCTGAACCCGCCCGCGCACTGTCCGCCCGATAAAAGCGATCGAATAAACGAGGCAGGTGCTCGGGCGCGATACCGGTGCCTGGATTGGCGACCTCGATACCATATCCGCCCTGCGCGCGAGCTTGAGCGGTGACGCGGATTGTTGCACCGCGCGGCGTATACCGGATTGCATTGGCAATCAGATTGCTCAAGGCGCGATTGAGCAATACCGGGTCGGCATTGAGTGTTCCGCCGGCATTCACGGCCAGCGTCACACCAGCCTCTTCAGCGACACCTTCGAAATATTCCGCAATACGATGGAGTTCACGACCCATGTCCAGGGCTTCTGGGCGCAACGCGATCTGTGCATTGTCGGCTCGTGCCAGGAACAGCATGCTCTCCGCCATCCGTGCCAAGCGCTCATACTCTTCGATATTGGAAGCCAGCAGCGCCTGGTATTCCTCGACGGAGCGGCTACGCGTCAAAGCCACCTGACTCTCCACCATCAGGTTGCTGATCGGCGTACGCAGGTCATGCGCGAGATCGGCAGAAAACTGGCTGAGGCGTTCATATCCTTCCTGCAAACGATCCAGCATGTGATTGAAGGCGCGGGCCAGATCGGCGATTTCTGCCGGTGCTTTGGCAATATCGAGACGTTGATCCAGTTGAGTCGGGGTGATGTTACCCGCCGCCGCAGTAACCCGGTCCAGCGGCGCCAATCCGCGCCGCACTACAGCAAACCCGAGCAACGCCATAATCGCCACACCAGCACCCAGCGCAATCAGCAGCCGGGTTCGATAATTCTGCAATAACACCGTACGTTCAGGACTTTCCTGCGCCAACACCACCTGCACTTGCAGACCCCGCGCACTGACTCCAAGATGAGCCAATGCCACCAACACCCGGCCATGACCCCCGCCTTTCATGTGCCAGTCGTGTATCGATGCCGCCGTGGGTATCTGCGTTGCCGAAACCGGTTCCGGCAACGGCAAACCGGGTACCTTTCCCACGCCTGCCGCCATTCGTCCATCCATATCCAGAATGCGCAGACCGAAGCCTTCACTACCGATGGCCACATCATGGAAACGGTGGGGATCGGCACGAATAGTGGCTGCATTCGGCACTTCCGACAGCAGATGGCGCAACTGCTGCAACTTCCCGATCAATTCAGCGTCATTACGAATCTCAAGTTGCCGTGCAAGCGCCTGGTACAAATAAAAGCCGGTGGCTGAAAACACGAGTGCCGTCACCACGGCGAACAACAATGTTATGCGCTGGGTCAGTGAAATATCGCGCCGCAGCATCACTGTCGTGCTTCCAGTACGTAGCCCATGCCGCGCAAGGTGTGAATCAATTTGTGCGGGTAGGGATCGTCCATCTTGGCGCGCAACCGGCGTATCGCGACATCGACCACATTGGTATCACTGTCGAAATTCATGTCCCACACCTGAGAGGCAATCAGGGAACGCGACAGCACTTCTCCCACGCGCTCCATCAGCAGTTGCAACAACAGAAATTCCTTGGCGGTGAGATCGATACGCTGGCCGCTCCTGTTCACACGTCGTTTGATGCAATCCAGCTCCAAATCTGCCACCTGCAATGTTTGTGGCACCTGCCGGGTGCCGCGCCGCAGCAGGCTGCGGATACGCGCCAACAGTTCGGCAAAGGCAAACGGTTTGGGCAGGTAATCGTCGGCGCCCAGCTCCAGTCCTTTGACCCGATCTTCAACCGTATCGCGTGCGCTCAGGAACAGCACCGGCACCAGTTTCGTCTTGCGGATACTTTGCAGCACCTGCCAGCCATCCATGCCCGGTAACATCACATCCAGCACAATGAGGTCATACTCATCGGACAGCGCCAAAAATTCACCTTCCGTTCCGGTTCGCGCCAGATCTACGGCAAAGCCCGATTCGGCAAGCCCTTTGCGCAGGTAGTCACCGGCTTTAGGTTCGTCCTCGACCACTAAAATTTTCATTGAATCCCCCAACCAAGCTATTGATTATGCCGCCTGGCCCAGGAAAGCGACATTACAAAAACGTAATGCAATAGCAATGTTTGTATTATGGTTAATGTTCTATCATGGCTTTGTCTACATGCTTTTTTCGAAGAGACGCAAGTTTCTCCGGTATGCGGGATCTTTCCATGGAAGATGGTGAAACACATTGCCACCACCGCTCAAGCCGTGAACCTATAGAAAGCACAAGATGCCAAAACGTATATCAGCACAGACAAAACAACGGGCGCACAGCCTTGGAAAACCTCGTCCGTTTCACATGGCAGCAAACGCGCTCACCTTGGTTGCTACGCTGATGCTCGCAGCCTGTACAGACAAAACACCGGCACCAAAAACATCGGAGGCATCTCCTGTCAACGCACTGGTGCGCGTGACTGACCCCGCGCAACTAAAACGAGGCGCAGCATTATTCCAGCAGAATTGTGCAGTTTGTCATGGCGCAATAGCGCAGGGCAATCCGGATTGGCGCACGGTAGGTGCGGATGGTAAAGCATTGCCGCCACCGCTGGATGGAACCGGCCATGCCTGGCACCATCCCACGAGCGGACTCAAACTGGCCATCAAATATGGCAGTCCGGGTGGCGCCGGCAACATGCCTGCCTGGAAAGACAAACTGACTGACCTGCAAATAGACGACATCATTGCCTGGTTTCAGTCGCTATGGCCGGACGGTGCCTATGCAGCCTGGCAGCGAACAGAGGCTAAAGCACTGGCCAGATAATCCATCGGGACACACGCTCATTTAAGCATGGCATCGCTGCTTATTACAGATTGTTCAGAAAGAACTCCCGGCAAGATTGCCATGAGAAATCATCGCACAAGCAATTCAACATCAAGGAACAGCAGGCAGGTCACGTTGTATACAAACAGCTTAACAAAAACCGCTGATAAACATGGCCGCATGACTGTATGGCAGCAAAACGGGGGATTTCCCCACTAACCAAGGAGATGAATCATGAAACATTCGATTATCGGAAATATTGGCGCATTACTGCTTGTTGCCGGCACTGCATTCTCGGTTCCAGTCTACGCTGAAAGCCATGCCGGACCGGGCGGAATGATGTCAGGTTCGGGTGGCATGGGGGGCGGTATGGGCGAAGCTGGTGCGCACCAGATGTCGGGGCTGATGAACGACATGTCGGGTGAGATGAAAGAGATGTCCGGGATGATGGGAAGTGACAACATGAATCCGGACACCATGAAAAAAATGGCCAGCCAGATGAAGGAAATGAGCGGCATGATGAACAATATGTCGGGCATGATGCATAAGGGTATGAAGATGGACGCCGGTAATCAGAATAAAATGGGGCACATGCGCAAGCAGATGGAGCACATGCGCAAGGATATGCCTGCATCACCCATGCAAAAGTAGATTGTACAAGTCAGGCGGCCAGGCCGCCTGATGTTTTGCCAGCAGGCTCCTGCTTCTTCAAACGGCAAGCGTGTTCGCATCCAGGCCACAGATTAAGCGCTTATCCCCACGATAACTCGCAAGCTTTCAAAGCGATTGTGGCTGGGCATCTCCAAATTCGCACGAGTTCATTAAGCAGCGAACGAACAACATTACAAAAATGTAATCCATGCGTCAGCCTGACGTTATGGCCAACCACTCATACTGAATCAAATACACGCAGGATTGCTGAAGTGCACAAGTTGTTTGCCCAACAAAATAGCAAGCGGAGTCATGTTTCTGGAAAAGCATATTTAGCGTAAGTAGCATTCCATTTAACCAGTATGTCCATCACAAGGACACAAACGCTTTCATCGATTGCCCAAGGATTTTATGAAAAAACCGATACTCAAAACCCCGCCCGCGAATCTGTCCCGCCGTCGCTTTGTTGAAGGTATTGTCGCAGGGGGGGCATTAGCTGGATCAGGATTATGGACCACCCCCGCCTGGGCAACGAGTAGCCCGGGGCAGCCCAGCGTTCTGAGTGGAACCGACTTTGCACTGGAACTCGTCGAAGCCCCGGTCAATTTCACCGGCTCGCCGCGCATTGCTACAACGGTCAATGGCCAGGTTCCGGCACCCTTGTTGCGCTGGCGCGAAGGCGATCGCATTACCTTGCGGGTAAAGAACCGCATGCCGGTATCAGGCTCCATTCACTGGCACGGCATCCTCCTGCCCACACAAATGGATGGCGTTCCGGGGTTGAGTTACAACGGCATTGCGCCGGGCGAAACCTATGTCTACCAGTTTGATGTGCGTCAGTCGGGCACCTACTGGTACCACAGCCACACCCGCTTTCAGGAACAGACCGGGCTGTATGGCCCCATCATTATCGAACCCCGCGAGCCCGCGCCTTTCACATACGACCGCGACTATGTAGTGATGCTGTCGGACTGGACAGACGAAAATCCGGATGAAGTCTTCGAGCATCTTAAACAGATGAGTGACTACTACAACTATGTGGAGCCGACTGCCGGCGATTTCATCAAGCAGGCTAAAAAGGAGGGCGTTGCCAAAGCGCTGGCCGGGCGAGCGATGTGGGACAAAATGCGCATGAGCCCGCGCGATCTGTCCGATGTCAGCGGTGCAACTTACACCTACCTCACCAACGGTGTTACTCCTGCCGGGAACTGGACCGGTCTGTTCAAACCCGGCGAAAAAATCCGCCTGCGCTTCATCAACGGTTCGGCGATGAGTTATTTCGATGTGCGCATCCCCGGGTTGAAAATGACGGTTGTCGCAGCGGATGGTCAGTATGTACACCCGGTCAGCATCGATGAATTCCGTATTGGCGTAGCCGAGACTTACGATGTCATTGTCGAACCGACGGAAGACCGGGCGTATACCATATTTTCCCAGGCAATCGACCGTTCAGGCTACGCACTGGCAACCCTGGCAACGCGCCCGGGGATGCGTGATGCCATCCCGAAACTCGACCCTGTGCCGATATTGACCATGGCGGATATGGGCATGTCCATGTCGGGTATGAGCGGGATGAGTGGCATGGACATGGGCGGAAAAGGGGGCATGGATATGTCGGGCATGGCCGGCATGAATATGGCGGGCATTAATGGCATGACAGCCTCCGACATGAAGGGCATGGATATGTCCGGCATGCAGAAAAAACCGCAGACAAGCAACGCGGGTGGCGATGTGCCGGTTACACACCACTATCCGGCGGAGGACGGTGCCGGTAACTCGATGCGCGCGCAACAAGTATCGACCCGACTGGACGACCCCGGCGCCGGACTGCGCGATAACGGGCGCAGGGTACTGACTTACGCCGATCTGAACACGGTAGGCGGTGCGCTGGATCCGCGCGATCCGACGCGTGAAATCGAGCTGCACCTGACCGGCAACATGGATCGCTACATGTGGTCCTTCAATGGCCAGAAGTTTTCCGATTCGAAGCCGCTGGTGTTTCATTACGGCGAGCGCCTGCGCATTGTTTTGGTCAACGACACCATGATGAATCATCCGATTCACATGCATGGCATGTGGAGTGAAATCGAATCGCCGGATGCGGCTTTCCAGGTACGCAAACACACCGTGAGTGTGGCACCGGGTCACCGCATCACTTACCGCGTCAGTGCCGATGCGCGCGGCAAGTGGGCTTATCACTGCCATCTTCTTTATCACATGGAGGCCGGCATGTTCCGTGCCATTGTGGTTGCTTGATTTGTCCATGAATAAACCAGGATCATTCCAATGAAAAAAATTCAACCCATCTTACTCAGTGCCCTGCTTGCACTGCCTGCTGCTGCATTTGCCCGGGACGCGCAATCCGGCACAAATACGTCTAACCAGCCATATCCGGAAATAATCGCCGCACAGCAGGCTGATATGCAAAACATGGGATCCGGTTCCATGGAAAACATGAGCCATGGCACGCACGACATGTCCGGCATGAAAGACATGAAGGGCATGGAAGAGAATGCCGGCCACTCGAACCATGCACAGTCCGGGCCACCGGTAGGCAGCTTGCCAAGCAGCGATGGTTCAACCGAAAAATCTTACGCAGACTATGGCATCAACATGCATATGGACGACAATGCGCTGATCAGCAAACTCATGCTCGACAAACTGGAATATGTTCACGGAAAAAGCGACAGCATGGTCTGGGATGGACGCTTCCGTTTCGGCCGCGACCTGAATCAGTTGTGGATTCGCAGTGAAGGTCAACGAGCCCAGGGCAAAATACAGGACGCAGAAGCGGAAATACTGTGGGGTCACACGTTCTCGCCGTTCTGGACAGCATTGACCGGTGTACGTCACGACTTTGGCACAGGCCCATCAAGAGACTGGGCCGCGTTCGGCATCCAGGGACTGGCGCCGTACAAATTTGATGTCGAAGCCACGGCCTATGCCGGCTCTTCCGGCCGCACTGCCTTGAAGCTGAAAACCTCGTACGATCTATTGTTGACGCAGCGACTGATCCTGACGCCGGAATTGGATGCCAACCTGTACGGCAAGGATGACCCCGCCCGTGGCGTGGGTGCAGGGCTGTCCGATGCATCACTGGGCGTGCGTTTACGCTACGAAATCCGCCGCGAGTTTGCTCCCTATATTGGATTCAACTTTGTGCGCAAATACGGAAAAACCGCTGATTTTGCGCGCGCAGAAAATGCATCCGTGCACGACTTCCAATTGGTTACCGGCGTACGCATCTGGTTCTGATTGGGCCTGGTGACCAACCCGGCTGATTACAGGAAGCGCTACTAACTGCGCAATCAGGCAGCAAGGCCGCGGGTTATTTTGGTTAATGGCCTGAAAAAATCTTCACCGCCCTGAAACACGCACTCAACACTTTGGGTACTTTAATTGGAGCTGCACTCATGACATACATAAAAACAGCGCTGATTTTCCCGCTTGTCTTTACATTGGGTATCGGCGTATTTATATGGTCGGGCATATACAACCCCGGCGCCGACAGCCCGCACTGGAAGATCACTTATGACTTGATGCAAACGTCACGCGAACGTTCCATTGAGCGTCATGCCGCTGCAATCAGCGTACCGTCCAATCTCAACGACCCGCAACTCATATTGAAAGGGGCGGGACAGTATGCAGCCATGTGCACCACTTGCCATCTGGCCCCTGGAAAAGAGGATTCCGAGTTACGCCCCGGGCTGTATCCTCAGCCACCCAACCTGAGCAAGGTGCGCGTCGATCCGCGCGAGGCATTCTGGGTGATCAAGCATGGCCTCAAGATGAGCGCGATGCCCGCCTGGGGAGGGAGTCACGACGATGCGACGATCTGGAGCATGGTTGCTTTCCTGCAGAAACTGCCGGACATGACCCCTGAGCAATACAAGGAGATTGTCGCCAAAGCACCGCCTGACGAAGACATGGGTCCGATGGAAGGTGCAACCATGCCGGCTGCACATGGTCACACTCATGCAGAGCACTAGGCTCTGGCGTAAACTCGCCGTTCAGTTAGTCAATATCTATTAAGGAGATTGCATCATGTATGGTTTCAGTATCCAGCTCGATATGCCGTTTGACGCCGCCATAGAAAAAACCATCGAAGGCCTGAAGCAGGAAGGCTTTGGCGTCCTCACCGACATCGACGTCAAGGCCACCCTCAAAGCCAAGCTCAATCTCGACAAGCGCCCTTACCGCATCCTCGGTGCCTGCAATCCGCCGCTCGCCAATCGCGCGATAGAAGCTGAGGCTGATATTGGCCTGCTATTGCCTTGCAATGTGGTGGTGCGCGAAGAAGCCGACGGAAAAATAACCGTCGCGTTCCTTGATCCGGGCATCATGTCTCAATTGGTCAGCAACCCGGAAATACAGGCGGTTGCCGCCGACGCGCGCGATCGCCTGGAACGGGTCCGCGATGGTTTGAAAACCTGAACCATGCCATTCCAACGGCAACAACATAATGAAAGGGATTTATCATGTATGGATGGGATCACGGCTGGATGTTCGGTAATGGCGGAGGCTGGATGATATTCGGCTGGTTCTGGATGGCACTGATCGGCCTGGTGCCCATTCTCCTGTTGTTCGCACTGGTCAAATACCTGTTTGGCAATCGTGAAACCAGTGCTCATTCCAAGGCGGAAAAACGCCAGACAGCGTTGGATATACTGGATGAAGCGTATGCGCGCGGGGATTTGACGCGTGAAGCCTATCTGCAAAAGCGCGACGATTTGAACAAAAAATAGCATCCGGTTGACTGAAATATCAGGGGCTCGAAACCGGTTTTCGAGCCCCTCTCCGGATAAAACGCCTTGCAGTCCCGGCAGTGATCGCTGCCATACACCAATTCTTCAAATTATCGTCACAAAATTGTCGCCATGTATTGCGAAACTGGCAATATGGATGATGACGACTTGCTACTGCAGACACTTTCCGTTCGACCGCTGCCCTTGCGGATCGCATTGGTTACCGAGACTTATCCGCCGGAAATCAATGGCGTGGCCATGACACTGGGCCGGCAAGTCGCGGATCTGCAACAACGCGGTCATCAGATTCAGTTGATACGCCCGCGCCAGAGCCTGCATGACCAGGCAACAGTCAGCTCCAGTCTGGAAGAAGTGCTGAAACCCGGCATGGCGATACCACGTTACGCCGGACTTAAAATGGGATTGCCGGCCAAATCAGCGCTTACCCGGCTATGGAGCCTGAAACGGCCGGACCTGATCCATGTCGCCACAGAAGGGCCACTGGGCTGGTCAGCCCTGGCAGCCGCCAACAAGTTGCGCATCCCGGTCAGCACGGATTTTCACACCAATTTCCATAGCTATAGCCAGCATTATGGCGTGGGCTGGCTGCGCCGCCCCATCCTGGCGTATCTGCGTAAATTTCATAACAAATCCTGTGTGACGCTGGTTCCTACCGAGGGTATCCGGCGCGAATTACAGGTGCACGGCTACGGTAACCTGGAAGTGGTGTCCCGTGGCGTGGATACCAAGCTGTTTTCTCCCGCCCATCGCGATGCCAGCCTGCGCGCCAGTTGGGGCGTAGATGACGCAACCCAGGTAGCGTTGTACGTTGGCCGCCTCGCACCCGAAAAAAATCTGCGACTGGTATTCGCCGCATTTGCCGCAATGCATCAACACAATCCGCACACACGTCTGGTACTGGTGGGTGATGGCCCCGATCGAGCCGCCTTGCAGGCTGCGCATCCCCGGGCGGTATTTTGCGGAATGCGCAGCGGAGCGGATTTGTCACGTCACTATGCTTCAGCGGATGTATTCCTGTTCCCGAGTCTGACCGAGACCTTTGGCAATGTAACCATCGAGGCAATGGCTAGCGGTCTGGCGGTGGCCGCATATGATTATGCGGCTGCTGAGGAACTGATCCGTCATAACGAGAACGGCGTGCTGGCCCCCTATGATGAGGCAGACGCCTATATTGCCCAGACAGTTCGCCTGGCAGCCGACCCGACGCTAGCTAAAAACATGGCGCTGGCAGCACGCCATGCCGCCCAGAAAATGAGCTGGGACAGTATTCACGACCGTTTCGAGCAGGTGTTATATGGAATCGTGGAGAAGGAGGAATACGATGATACGACTCGACTGGCACTGGCAAACACTCGCTGAATGGGAGGCCCCACTGGCTGCGTGCTTCAATCGGGCAGGGCGGTTTCGTGGCGTGGTCGGCACGTTCCGCCTGATCAGCCGCCTGGGTAACGGGGTATTCTGGTACACGCTGATGCTGGCATTATTGGCCTGGGATGGCTATGCGGCTATCCCTGCCGTCCTCAACATGGTGGGTGCCGGGCTGGCCGCAACGCTGATCTATAAATGGCTGAAAGGCAAGACACTGCGCCCGCGTCCATTCCAGCAATTTGGCAATATCCTTTGCCTGACCGCACCGCTCGACCGCTTCAGCTTTCCGTCCGGACACACCCTGCATGCCGTGGCATTCAGTCTGGTGGTGATCCATTATTATCCTGGCCTGATCTGGCTGGTATTGCCGTTTACCACGCTGGTTGCTGTTTCACGCCTGATCCTGGGCCTGCACTACCCTACCGACGTACTGGCTGGCATCGCGTTGGGCGGTATCGTGGCCATGACTTCGCTG
>NZ_JBTSEG010000018.1:0-66549 GCF_054605375.1 Sulfuriferula sp.
CCCCGGCTGGGTGATTTTTGCCCAGGTGCTGCATGCGGCGACTTTCGGGGCATTCCACGCGTCGGCGGTCGCGCTGATCCATCACTATTTCCGCGGCCGGCATCAGGCGCGTGGGCAGGGTATATATAGTAGTCTGGCATTCGGCGCGGGTGGCACCCTGGGCGGCTTGTACGCCGGTGTGATCTGGGACAGCCTTGGAGCGCAATGGACGTTTGCCATCGCTGCGGGATTCGCCGCGCTTGGATTTGGTTTGGTCGCATGGAAACTCAAGGCGATGGAAGCCTGATTCTGTGCATGCTTGCGCCAGCCTGTGTATAATTTTCGGTTCAACTATCAAGTGGCTGCAATCATGAGTGCGCAAACCCTTTACGACAAACTTTGGCAATCCCATCTGGTTCACGAAGAGCCGGATGGTGCCACATTGCTTTATATTGACCGTCATCTGGTGCATGAAGTAACCAGCCCGCAGGCATTCGAAGGCCTGCGCCTGGCCGGGCGTACACCGCGTCGTGCCGATGCGGCGGTGGCAGTGGCTGACCACAACGTCCCCACCACCAACCGCGCCGGCGGGATTGCCGACCCGGTTTCGCGTCTGCAGGTGGAAACGCTGGATCAGAATTGCGCTGATTTCGGCATTGTCGAATTCAAGATGAACGACGTGCGCCAGGGCATCGTGCACGTGATCGGTCCGGAAGAAGGGCTTACCCTGCCCGGCATGACCGTGGTATGCGGGGATTCCCACACCAGCACGCACGGGGCATTCGGTGCGCTGGCGTTCGGTATCGGGACCTCTGAAGTGGAACACGTGCTGGCCACCCAGTGCCTGGTCACCAAAAAATCCAGGGCCATGCGCGTCAATGTGGAAGGCGAACTGGGGCGCGGCGTGACCGCCAAGGACGTGGCGCTCGCCATCATCGGCAAAATCGGCACTGCCGGTGGTAACGGCTACGCGATCGAGTTCGTCGGCTCGGCGATACGCGGACTCTCCATGGAAGGGCGCATGACCTTGTGCAACATGGCGATCGAGGCGGGTGCACGCGCCGGCATGGTGGCGGTTGACGACAAGACTATCGACTATGTAAAAGACCGTCCTTACGCGCCCACGGGCAAGCAGTGGGATCAGGCGGTGGACTGGTGGCGCACGCTGGTGTCGGATACGGATGCGGTGTTCGACCAGGAAGTGCACATGGACGCCGCTGCCATCGTCCCGCAAGTGACCTGGGGCACTTCGCCTGAAATGGTGACCAGCGTGGACGGACGTGTGCCCGACCCGGCGGATGCGCCCTCCGAAGTAAAGCGCAGCGATTGGGAACGCGCATTAGCCTATATGGGGCTTGCGGCCAATACGCCGATCGAGAAAATCGCCGTGGACAAGGTGTTCATCGGCTCCTGTACCAATTCCCGCATCGAAGACCTGCGCGCCGCCGCCGCGGTGGTGAAAGGCCGGCAAAAAGCCGCCAGCGTAAAGCTGGCGATGGTGGTACCCGGTTCCGGTCTGGTCAAACAACAGGCGGAACAAGAGGGCCTGGACCGGATATTTCTTGCGGCCGGTTTTGAATGGCGCGATCCGGGCTGCTCGATGTGCCTGGCGATGAATGCCGACCGGCTTGAGCCGGGAGAACGCTGCGCCTCCACTTCCAACCGCAATTTCGAAGGCCGCCAGGGGCAGGGCGGGCGCACCCATCTGGTGAGTCCGGCCATGGCTGCCGCGGCCGCGGTGGCGGGGCACTTTGTCGATGTCCGTAAATTTTAACTTGAAGGAGTGAAATCATGCGCGCATTTACCTTACTAGACGGCTTGGTGGCGCCGCTTGACCGCGCCAACGTGGATACTGATGCCATCATTCCCAAGCAGTTCCTGAAATCCATCAAACGCAGCGGTTTCGGCCAAAATTTGTTCGATGAATGGCGCTATCTCGACCACGGTGAGCCAGGACAGGACGCCAGCAATCGCCCGAAAAATCCGGATTTCGTGCTCAACCAGCCACGTTACCAGGGTGCGCAGGTGCTGCTCGCGCGCGAGAATTTCGGCTGTGGATCGAGCCGCGAGCACGCGCCGTGGGCGCTGGAGGATTTTGGCCTGCGCGCCCTCATCGCCCCCGGTTTTGCGGATATTTTCTATAACAACTGCTTCAAGAACGGCTTGTTGCCCATTGTGCTGGACGCGGTCGTCGTCGATCGGTTGTTTCGTGAAACCGAGGCGGCGCCGGGGTACACCCTGCGGGTAGATATGGAACGGCAGACCGTGACCACACCCGGCGGTGAGTCCTTTGGCTTTGAAGTGGATGCGCACCGCAAACATTGCCTGCTGAATGGTCTGGACGACATTGGTCTGACCCTGCAGCAGGCGGACAAAATCCAGGCTTATGAAGAACGGCGCAAGCAGGAAGCGCCGTGGCTGTTTGTATAATTTTTTCTGATTTTGAATTGAAAGAATCCTTATGAAAATCGCAGTATTGCCCGGCGACGGCATCGGTCCCGAAGTCACCGCGCAGGCGGTGAAGGTGTTGCAGGCGCTGGATAGCGACGGCTTCAGGATCGAGATGGAACATGCCAGCATCGGCGGAGCGGGGTATGACGCAGCTGGCGATCCATTGCCGGACGCTACACTCAGGCTTGCGCGTGAATCCGACGCAATTCTGCTTGGTGCGGTGGGTGGCTATCAGTACGATACGCTGCCGCGCCCGATGCGCCCGGAGCAGGGCTTGCTGCGCATCCGCAAGGAACTCAACCTGTTCGCCAACCTGCGTCCGGCCACGCTCTATCCGGAGCTGGCTGATGCTTCCACGCTCAAACCGGAAGTGGTGGCGGGGCTGGACCTGATGATCGTGCGCGAGCTTACCGGCGACCTCTACTTCGGCCAGCCGCGCGGCATCCACGTCAACGCGGCGGGCGAGCGCGAAGGCTACAACACCATGCGCTACAGTGAGTCGGAAGTGCGGCGCGTGGCGCACATCGGCTTCCAGATCGCCATGAAGCGCGGCAGGAAACTGTGCTCGGTGGAAAAGGCCAACGTGCTGGAAACCAGCGAGCTGTGGCGCGAAGTGGTGATCGAGACCGCCCGACAATATCCCAAGGTGGTACTGTCACACATGTACGTGGACAACGCAGCCATGCAGCTGGTGCGCAACCCGAAGCAGTTCGACGTGATCCTCACCGGGAATATCTTTGGCGACATCCTTTCCGACGAGGCCTCCATGCTCACCGGTTCCATCGGCATGCTCGGTTCGGCGTCACTGGATGAGCACCGCAAGGGCATGTACGAACCCATCCACGGTTCGGCGCCGGATATTGCCGGCCAGGACATCGCTAATCCGCTCGCCACGATACTTTCCGTCGCAATGATGATGCGCTATACCTTCGGCCACGATGCTGTGGCCGACCGCATTGAGAATGCGGTGAAAAAAGTGATCAGCCAGGGGCTGCGCACCGCCGATATTTACACACCCGGCACCACCCGAGTGGGTTGCGCGGCCATGGGCGACGCAGTGCTTGCCGCGCTTTGACCGAATAAAGAACAACAGGAGACACAGAAAATGATGCGAGTAGGTCTGGTTGGCTGGCGCGGCATGGTTGGTTCGGTGCTGATGCAGCGCATGCGCGAGGAGCGCGATTTCGACGTGATCGAGCCGGTGTTTTTCACCACTTCGCAGGTGGGTGGCAAAGGCCCCGATATCGGCAAAGACGTTCCCGCATTGAAAGATGCCCGTAATCTGGATGAACTGCGCGCGATGGACGCCATCATTTCCACTCAGGGCGGCGACTACACCAGCGAAATTTTCGGCAAGCTGCGCGCAGCCGGCTGGAAAGGCTACTGGATCGACGCCGCCTCCACGCTGCGCATGGAAGCAGATAGTGTCATCATTCTCGACCCAGTGAACAAACACGTCATCCAGGATGCGCTGGCCAAAGGCGGCAAGGAGTTCATCGGCGGCAACTGCACCGTCTCGCTGATGCTGATGGCAGTGGGCGGATTGTTCCGCGAAAACCTGGTGGACTGGATTTCGGCCATGACCTATCAGGCTGCCTCGGGTGCCGGCGCGAAGAACATGCGCGAGCTGCTTACCCAGATGGGTGAAGCGCACCGTGCGGTGAAAAATCTGCTGGATGACCCGGCTTCCGCCATCCTCGACATTGACCGCGAGGTGACCGGTAGCATGCGCAGCAACAGTTTTCCGACCGCCAATTTCGGCGTGCCGCTGGCGGGTAGCCTGATTCCCTGGATAGATAAGGATCTGGGCAACGGCCAGAGCAAGGAAGAATGGAAAGCGCGCGCCGAGACCAACAAGATACTGGGCCGCAGCGATGATATGGTCGCCATAGATGGTGTGTGCGTGCGTATCGGCGCGATGCGCTGCCATAGCCAGGCGCTGACCATCAAGCTGAAAAAAGACGTGCCGGTGGATGAGATAGAAGCCATCGTCGCTTCCCATAACGACTGGGTGAAGGTGGTGCCTAACGAACGTCAGGCGAGCATGGCCGATCTTACCCCCACCGCCGTAAACGGTACGCTAACCGTGCCGATCGGGCGCATGCGCAAACTTTACATGGGCGGCGAATACCTGTCGGCCTTCACGGTGGGCGACCAGTTGCTGTGGGGCGCCGCCGAGCCGTTACGGCGCATGTTGCGCATACTGATAGAAGCCTGATGTCTAAAAAATTCGATGTCGCCGTCCTTGGTGCGACCAGTCTGGCCGGTGAAGCAATGCTGGAGCATTTGTCCGAACGCAATTTCCCGTTGGGCAAGTTGTATCTGCTCTCCCCCAGTCTGTCGGTAGGGGAGGAGATCAGTATCGCAGGACGCGATATTGTGGTTCAGGATGCCGAGCAATTTGATTTTTCCCAAGTACGCATAGCATTGTTTGCTGCCGGCGCTGAAGCAGCAGCGCATTATGCCGCCAGGGCCGCAGCGGCAGGCTGTGTGGTGATCGACAGCAGCCCGCAATTCCGTATGGATACGGCGGTGCCACTGATCGTGGCAGACGTGAACCCGGAAAGCATTGCCGGTTATTTGCCGCGCAGGCTGATCGCCAGCCCCAATGCGGCGACCATCCATTTACTGAAGGCGCTCAAGCCGATTCACGACGCTGTTGGAATCAGTCGTGTCAATGCCGTTACTTTCCAGTCCGTCTCGGGTAGCGGCAAGGATGCCATCAATGAGCTGGCTGATCAGACCCGTGCCATTTTCAATCTGTCTGAAACAGAAAATGCTGTTTATCCAAAACGGATCGCATTCAATCTTCTGCCGCAAATTGGCGCATTTCTGGATAGTGGTTATACGGTAGAAGAAATGAAAATGGTGAAAGAAACGCAGCGTGTGCTGGCCGATGAAAGCATGGCGATCAACCCGACGTCAGTGCGTGTCCCCGTGTTTTATGGACATGCCCAGGCGCTGCATATCGAGACGCGCAGCAAAATAGGTGAAGAGGCTGCACGTAATTTGCTAAAGAATAAGCCGGGTGTGACCGTAATAGACGAACGCGAGGATGGCAGCTTCCCCACACCGCTGGATGCGGCAGCGCAAGATGATGTGTTGATAGGCCGAATCCGTGCAGATGTTTCGCATCCAAACGGATTGAACATGTGGATAGTTGCGGACAATATTCGAGCCGGAACAGCGCTGAATTGTGTCAACATCGCAGAAATTTTTATTGAAAAATATCTGAAATAAGCGTATTGATATGGCTGGCTTTAAATTCACAATATAACTACATGAAGTTCTTGACAAAAGTCTTCAGTAACGAGGGATTGGCATGAGTCAAAAAAAGATCATTGCGAGTTATCTGTCGGCAGGTTTGTTGATGTTGCTGCCATTGACTTCACAGGCGGCCGGGTTGGGAAAACTGTCCGTCAGGTCTGCTTTGGGGCAGCCCCTCAATGCGGAAATAGAGTTGCTTGCCAAAGACAAAACGGAACTTGATGCCTTGTCCGCCCGACTGGCGGGCAATGATGCCTTCCGCGAAGCCAAAATCAATCCTGCAGCAGCGCTATATAATCTCAAGTTTGCCGTCGATAAAAAACCCGATGGCCGCGCGATACTAAAAATTACATCCAGCAAGCCGATCAATGATCCTTTCCTGGACATGCTGATCGAGCTGGATTGGGCTACAGGCCGAATGGTTCGTGAATACACGGTCTTGCTGGATCCGCCAGGGGCGGCAATGGCGCAAACCACAGTCGCGCCATTGCAAGTAACTACAGCCCAAACTGCTGGAAACGGCACCGGAACATCCACGGGTTCTACAACAGGGCCCCAGTCATCTGCCGGATCCAACACGAGCAATGGCGCGACCGCTGCGCGAAAATCGACTCATGCGGCAGAAAAAGGCATGACGCAGCCGGATAATATCCATGTCAAGCGTGGCGACACGCTGACGTCTATCGCCAGTCGAACCAAGCCTGATGGTGTCAATCTCGAACAAATGCTGGTAGGGCTGTATCGCGAAAACCGCAAGGCTTTTGATGGCAATAATATGAACCGCCTTAAGGCCGGCAAGATTCTGAAGATGCCAACTAAAGAGCAGGTTGCGGCGATCCCGGTGTCGGAAGCTGCTCGCGATATCAAGCTGCAATCGGCAGATTGGCAAAGTTACCGCCAGAAACTGGCGGGTGAAGTGGCCAGTACGCCAGCTGCACCAGAGAAATCCGCCCAGGCGGTCGGCAAAATCATGCCGAAAGTGGAAGATAAGGCTGCCCAGGCACAAGCCGGCAAGGATGTGCTTACCCTCTCCAAAGGTGAAGCCCCGGCCGGTAAAGCAGCCTCAGGCAAAGATACCCAACAGATAGCGGCTACGCAGAACAAGCTCTCCGCTATGCAGGAGGATGCCGCCGCTCAGCAAAAAGCCCTGCAGGATGCCAATAATCGCGTCGCAGCGCTCGAGAAAAACATCCAGGACATGCAGCGTCTGCTGGACATCAAGAGCCAGGCGCTGGCGGAACTGCAAAATAATGCCGCCAAGTCCAATACCCCGCAGTCTGCAGCGCCGAATGTCGCGGCACCTGTTGTTCCGCCAGTGCCCGTCAAACCGGTAAGCCCACCGCCAACTGTTGCTACCCCTAAGCCTGCAGCACCAACGGCGGTAACACCTGCACCTGGCAATGGCGGTGTCAGCTGGTATGAAAGCATTGATCCACTTTACCTGGGTGGTGGTGCCTTGGCCGCATTGCTGCTGGCCTTGCTGGCGTTCATGATGCACGGCAAACGCCGGCGCAAGGGCTTGTCGAATTTTGAAGACAGTATCATGGCTGGCACTGATATCCGCGCCAATACCGTCTATGGTACGCAAGGTGGTGGTAGTGCGGTGAATACAAGTGGTACGTCGTTCCTGACAGACTTCAGCCAGGCTGGCCTGGGCACGATAGACACACATGACGTGGATCCAATCGCAGAAGCCGAGGTTTATATGGCCTATGGACGCGATGCGCAGGCTGAGGAAATCCTGAAGGAAGCGCTGACCAAGGATCCGGGCAGGCATGAAATTCATCTTAAATTGCTGGAAATTTATGCAGCCCGTAAAAACCTGCCTGCATTTGAGTCCATTGCCACTGAACTGTATGCAGCACTGGGTGGCGAGAGCACGCCGGTGTGGGCCAAGGCGGCAGAACTTGGGCGCAAGCTGGATCCCAATAATCCACTGTACAACAACACAGGTGAAATACAGCAACCGGAAGGTTCGGGAAATAACAAGGACGCTGCAGCAACGGCAGTCATGGCTGCAGCGGGCATGGCAACGGTTGCGCTGGCTTCGCGCAGACGTGAGGATGATCTTGATGCTCCCGTCGCAGGCGCAGCACATCATGACGAAACTGCATCGGATTTTTCCCATCAGTTAGATATGACCGGGACGGCGTCAGATACATCTGACCGGAGCCTGGATTTCACATCGGGCGCGGAGCAGGGCATTATTGCCGAGGCGGTTGAAAAGCATGCCGCGCATGAAGATCTGGTGTTTGATGATCTGGATTCGATGGATTTGCCTGATGAGAAAGTCAATATAGAAGCTAATCCTGTTGCTCATGACGAGCTGGATTTCCCTGATCTGAACTTTGCGGCACCTGATTTCAACAGTGGTGCCACAGCCACGCCGCTTGAATCGGAACAAATGGCCGAGAATGGTCTGGACTTTGACTTTGATCTGCCGGAAACTGAAGCGCCGTTGGCAACATCCGAATCCGATACTGCACCGGATATGGATTTTTCCGATATCAGCCTGGATTTGAATGATATTGGCGATATGGGTACATCCGGGGATGAGGCTGACGAGGCATTCCAGGAAGTGGCAACCAAGCTCGATCTGGCTCGCGTTTATCAGGAAATGGGTGACAAGGAAAATGCCCGGGAAATTCTGCAGGAAGTCCTTCAGGAAGGGAACGTTACGCAAAAAGAGGATGCCCAGACGCTCCTTACCCAGATTGGTTGATGCTTAGCCTATCATCAATTCGTTGCAAACTGCATCCAGCCACAGCCATCGTGCTGTGGCTGTTTTTTGTTGTATGGCTGGAATTCGTCCAGCCTGCGATGCTGATTGTGGCCGCACTGGGTTTGATACCATGGTTGCGCGGCGTTACGCTGAATCAGTTTCTGCGTTACCTGCGCCGTACTCGCTGGTTATTGCTGACTTTGCTGGTGATATATGCGTATACGCTGCCGGGTGAAAATATTTCCGCTGCGCTGGGCAGCTTCAGTCCAAGCGTGCAAGGCTTGCAGTATGGGATATTGCGTCTGATGCGCATGATCCTGCTGCTGGCGGCGCTTTCCGTACTGATGATCCACACTTCCCGTAACGATTTGCTGCTCGGCCTGTTCAGGATTTTAAGTCCGCTACGATTACTGGGTGTGGATGCGGAACGCATTGCGGTGCGTCTCTGGCTTACATTGCACTATGCTGAAGCCGCCCTGGCCGATACCCGGACAATAAATATGAAGCAACGTCTTGAAGCGTTACAGTTAAATGCGGCTATGGCTACGGAAGCACCATCGCACATCGAATTGCAGGATCAGGCAATGGGATGGACTGATTATCTAAGTCTGCTATTAGCGCTGGCTGTTGGCGCAGTAACGCTCTGGTAGGTAGTTATGGCAAGAATTGCACTCGGGCTGGAATATGACGGCAGGAATTTTTGTGGCTGGCAGACGCAATCCGATGGTTGTGGTGTGCAAGATGCGCTGCAACGCGCGCTGGCGAATATCGCCGGGCATCCGGTTGAGGTGATCGCGGCCGGCCGTACTGATGCAGGTGTCCACGCAGCCATGCAGGTAGTTCATTTCGATACTCGCTTCGATCGTCCAATGAGTGCTTGGGTACGCGGCGTGAATAGTTTTTTGCCGGATAGTGTGGCGGTGCTATGGTCATGTACGGTTACGCAGGACTTTCATGCCCGTTTCAGCGCTTTGGCGCGCAGCTACCGCTATGTGCTGCTCAATCATCCGGTGCGCCCGGCATTGCAGGCAGGCAGAACCGGCTGGTTTCATGCGCCACTGGCACTAGAACCCATGCGTGCAGCAGCACAGTTATTGATCGGGACTCACGATTTCAGTGCTTTTCGAGCCGCCGCCTGTCAGGCGAAATCCCCGGTGCGTGAATTGCACAATCTGGATATCCGGCGTGACGGCGACCATATCATATTCGACCTAAAAGCCAATGCCTTCCTGCAGCATATGGTGCGCAACATCGTTGGCGCGCTGGTATATGTGGGTAAAGGCAAGCATGCGCCTTTCTGGTTGGCGGAATTGCTGGAGCAGCGTGATCGTAAATTCGCTGCGCCGACCTTTGCGCCGGATGGGTTATACTTGAGCGCTGTGCAATATGCTGAAGAATGGGGCTTGCCAGTAACGCAACGCCTTGATTTTTGAATAAAATATTTCATGCGAACCCGAATAAAAATCTGTGGCCTGACCCGTGTGACCGATGCTGTGCTAGCCGCCCACAGTGGCGCGGATGCGATCGGGCTGGTGTTCTATCCACCCAGCCCGCGCCATATCTCTGTGGAACAAGCCAGTGCCATCAGCCAGGCATTACCCGCTTTTGTTAGCCGCGTTGCGTTGTTTGTGGATGCCGATGCAGCGCAAGTAGACACGGTACTTGCCGGCTTGCGTCCCGACTTACTGCAATTTCACGGTGATGAGCCGCCGGAATATTGTCGACAGTTTGGTGTGCCTTATATCAAGGCGGCAAGAATCCGAAGTGGTCTGGATTTGATACAATACGCGGCCTTATACCCGGATGCGCTGGGCCTGTTGCTGGATGCTTTCGTGCCTGGTCAGGCGGGTGGCACGGGCCAGGTTTTCGACTGGGCATTGATTCCTGACAAGCTGCCCTTGCCATTGATACTCTCTGGCGGGCTGGGACCGGAAAACGTGCGCCATGCCATTCAAAGAGTGCATCCGTGGGCTGTGGATGTGTCCAGCGGCGTAGAAATCAGTAAAGGTATCAAAGACGCGACCAAGGTCGCGCAATTCATTCAAGAGGTGAGTAATGCGGATCGGTGAACTTCCGGACGAACGCGGACATTTTGGCCCATACGGCGGTATTTTTGTCGCTGAGACGCTGATTGCAGCGCTTGACGAACTGCGTCGCGAATATGAACTGGCGCGCAAGGATGCTGCCTTCATGGCTGAATTCCGATATGAGTTGAAGCACTATGTTGGACGCCCCAGTCCGATTTATCATGCCAAGCGCTGGTCGGAGCATCTGGGGGGCGCGCAGATATACCTCAAGCGTGAAGACCTCAACCACACCGGCGCGCATAAAATAAACAACACCATCGGCCAGGCGTTACTGGCGCGGCGCATGGGCAAGAAGCGAGTTATTGCTGAAACTGGTGCGGGCCAGCATGGCGTCGCCTCGGCTACCGTGGCAGCACGCTACGGCATGGAATGTGTCGTCTACATGGGCTCAGATGATGTGATTCGGCAGTCGCCCAATGTGTATCGGATGAAGTTATTGGGTGCTACCGTCGTACCCGTATCTTCCGGCTCAAAAACCCTGAAGGACGCGCTCAACGAGGCCATGCGCGACTGGGTCACCAACGTTGAATCGACCTTTTATATTCTGGGAACCGCAGCTGGCCCGCACCCTTATCCCATGCTGGTGCGGGATTTTCAGTCCGTCATCGGCGACGAGTGCCTCACCCAGATGCCAGACATGATCGGTCGTCAGCCCGATGCAGTGATTGCCTGCGTGGGTGGCGGCTCCAATGCCATCGGTATTTTTTACCCATACCTCGATCACAAGGACGTGCGTTTGATTGGTGTTGAAGCCGGAGGGGACGGTGTTGCCACCGGCCGCCATGCAGCCCCCCTGTCTGCCGGCACTCCCGGTGTGCTGCATGGTTTCCGCAGTTACCTGATGCAGGATGAGAACGGCCAGATCATCGAAACACATTCGATTTCCGCCGGTCTTGATTACCCCGGGGTTGGCCCGGAGCACGCCTGGCTCAAGGATAGCGGCCGTGCTGAATACGTTGCCATCGACGACGACGAAGCCCTGAAATCTTTCCATGATTTATGCCGGTTTGAAGGCATTATTCCCGCGCTGGAATCCAGTCATGCGCTCGCTCATGCAGCCAAGATGGCGCCTGGCATGAACAAGGATCAAGTGCTGCTGGTCAATCTGTCCGGGCGGGGTGACAAGGACATCAATACCGTGGCGAAGATTTCAGGGATAGCGCTTTAATGCATCCAGACAGGTGGCTGGCGTGAATATTTCATCAAATCCGGTGAAGCTTCCCGATACGGATTATTTCAAGAAGAGTATGCAATGAGCCGCATTGGCCAAACTTTTACCGCGCTTAAAGCGCAAGATAAAACCGCGCTGATTCCTTTCATCACCGCCGGCGATCCTGATCCGCAGCTCACTGTGCCGATTCTGCATGCGCTGGTGGCGGCGGGGGCGGATATCATCGAAATGGGAGTACCTTTTTCTGATCCGATGGCGGATGGACCGACCATCCAGCGTGCGTCCGAACGGGCGCTGAAGCACCATGTCGGGCTCAGGGATGTGCTGGGCATGGTCGCGGAATTCCGTAAAACCGATACTACAACTCCCATCGTACTGATGGGATATGCCAATCCTGTAGAACGCATGGGGTATGAGGTTTTTGCAAAAACTGCGGCCACGGCTGGTGTGGACGGCGTGTTGACGGTGGATATTCCCCCTGAAGAGAGCGCTGGCGTCGCCGATGTGTTTGCCGCCCATGGTGTCGACATGATCTTCCTGCTCTCGCCGACCACGCCCGAAGCGCGCATCAACGTGGTGGCGCAGAAGGCCAGCGGTTTTGTATATTATGTCTCACTCAAGGGGGTGACTGGTTCGGCCAGCCTCGATTTGACCGAGGTGGCCTCGCATATCCCTGCAATTCGCGAGCATTGTGGTTTGCCCGTCGGTGTCGGATTCGGTATTCACGATGGTGAAACAGCCCGGGCAATCGCCGGGTTTGCTGATGCGGTGGTGATTGGTAGTCGTATCGTGCAGGAAATAGAAAATTCTCCACGCGAGAAAATTGTTGAAAATCTCTCTAATTTCGTAAGCGGCATCCGTGCTGCGATAGATGCAAAATAAGGAAATTCCATGAGTTGGTTCCAGAAAATTCTGCGCCCTAAAATCAATCGCAGGGAAACCGATGGCGCAGCCAAGAAAGTCATGCCGGAGGGTTTGTGGAGCAAGTGCCCGACTTGTGAAACGGTGCTGTACCGTGCCGATCTGGAAAATAATCTGGAAGTTTGTCCCAAGTGTGGCCACCATCATCGTATTGATGCCCGCGCCCGGCTGGCAATGCTGCTGGATGCCGAAGGTCAACAGGAGATCGGTGCCAGGATAACCCCGCTGGATACCTTGAAGTTCAAGGACAGCAAACGTTATATCGACCGTTTGACCGAAGCTCAGCGTGCTACGGAAGAAAAAGATGCATTGATCGTCATGCAGGGCAGTATAAGGTCGGTGCCGGCCGTCGTCGCCGTGTTTGAATTCAAATTCATGGGCGGTTCGATGGGCGCCGTGGTAGGTGAACGTTTTGTGCGCGGCGTCGAAACCTGTCTGGAATATAAAATACCTTTTATCTGTTATGCGGCCAGCGGTGGAGCCCGCATGCAGGAAGGCTTGTTCTCCCTGATGCAGATGGCGAAAACCAGCGCAGCATTGACCAAACTGGCTGAAGCCAGGTTGCCGTTTATTTCCGTGCTGACTGATCCGACTATGGGTGGTGTGTCAGCCAGTTTTGCCATGCTTGGCGATCTGATTATTGCCGAGCCAAAAGCACTGATCGGTTTTGCCGGTCCGCGCGTGATTGAACAGACGGTACGGGAAACATTGCCGGAGGGCTTTCAGCGTTCTGAATTCCTGCAGCAGCATGGTGCGATTGATCTGATTATTGACCGTCGTGAAATGCGTGATCGGCTGGCCAGTTTGCTTACCATGATGCAGCGTATGCCTACCGCGGCCTGAATGCCGGACAATACCCCAGCCAGTCTTGCAGATTGGCTAATTCACCTTGAAGCACTGCATCCCAAGACGATCGAGTTAGGGCTGGAACGGGTCGATTTGGTCAGAATTGCGCTGCAACTGTTGCCTCCCATGCCCGTGATCCTGGTCGGTGGCACGAATGGTAAAGGGTCGGTCTGCACCTATCTGGAAGCCATGCTTGCTGCGGCAGGATACAAGGTGGGTCTGTATACGTCACCGCATCTGCTGCGTTATAACGAGCGTATCCGTATGGATCGTTGCGAAGTCGATGATGCGGCCCTGTGCAGGGCTTTTGCGGCGGTTGAGGCCGCACGCGGGCCGGTATCGCTGAGTTATTTCGAGTTTGGCACGCTGGCTGCCGTGTGGCTGTTTGACCGTGCAGAAGTCGATGTCATGGTGCTGGAAGTAGGTCTGGGCGGAAGGCTCGATGCCGTCAATGTATTCGATCCGGCGTGCGCAATTGTCACCAGTGTGGACATTGACCACGCCGAGTATCTGGGCGATACGCGCGAAAAGATAGGATTTGAGAAAGCCGGAATTTTCCGTCCCGATCGTCCCGCTGTTTGCGGGGAAGTTTGCCCTCCGCAATCCCTGACTCGGCATGCCGCCGCTATCGGTGCGGATTTACGCATTATCGGGCAGGCATTCAGCATAGAGACCGGGGCAAGAGACTGGCATTACATCGGCCAGCGTGAATATCGGAATTTGCCCAATCCGGTCATGCTGGGCCGATATCAGTTGAATAATGCCGCCTGTGCCATTGCGGCACTGGAAACTCTCGAAGACAGTTTGCCGGTCAGCGAGGTGGCGATTCATCAAGGTTTGCAGAGCGCACAAGTTGCAGGGCGCTTCCAGATATTGCCTGGACAACCCGAGGTGATACTGGATGTGGCACACAATCCGCATGCTGCCGCTGCACTGGCAGCCAATTTGAAAGCCCGCCCGAGCAGCGGTAAAACACTCGCCCTTATGGGGATGCTTGCAGACAAGGATATCGATGGTGTGGTGCAGGCCATGCATGCCGAAATAGATGAATGGTTGTTGGCCAGTCTGAATGTGGCACGCGGAGCGACGGCACAGGTGCTTTATGATGCGTTACGTCAAGCCGGCGTTCGTGGATCGATAATATGTAGCGATAATGTCGAAAATGGATGGTCGCGTGCCTGTGAACGGGCAAGCGAAAATGATAGAATCTGCGTCTTTGGTTCCTTCTACACTGTCGCTCAAGTATTGCAACTGACTGGCAGATAAACAGGAAAATATTGCATCATGGCCATTCAAGCCACTACTGAAGAACAATTGCGCTTGCGCCGTCGCGCGCGCCGCCGCCTGCTGGGTGCCGGGACGCTGCTATTGCTGGCAGCAATTGTGCTGCCCATGTTGCTGGACAAGCAACCACGCCCGCTGGATCGTGATATTGAAATTCGCATTCCATCGCCCACGGCAGCCCCCTTGGCGTCCGCTCCGCCAGTTGTTTCCAGCGTGCCTGCCGCACCAGTGGTTACGCCTCCTGAAGCACCGGTGGCAACCGATAAAATGAGCGCGCCGCCCTCCCCAGCAGCTACGGAAGACAATCAGGTTGCGCCAAAAACCAGGCCGTTACAGGAATCCAGTAGCGAGCGCAAGCCCGTTGCGCCTAAACCTGCGCTTGAGCACAAACCAGTACAGACGACCGAAAAAGCACCAGAGAAGCCTGTGCAGAAAGCTGAACCTGCTCACAAAACAACCGCAACGGCACTTGAAAAACCGGTGCTGACCACCCATTTTGTTGTTCAGTTAGGTGCATTCAGCAATACGGATAATGTGGGCCAGCTGCGTGACAAGCTGCAGGCTGGCGGGATTCATACCTATACTGAAGCATTGTCGGGCGGTGCCACCAGAGTGCGCGCGGGACCCTTTAAAACCCGCGAACAGGCGGATAGTGCGCAGGCCAGGATTGCCCTTCTTGGGATTCAATCAACCGTGGTGAGTATAGACAAACCGTGACCGGTTTCGATTTTGTTGTCATCGCGATTATTGCTCTATCAGTGTTGATCGGCTTGATGCGGGGGGCGGTCAAGGAAATATTGTCACTGGCGGCCTGGGTATTGGCTTTCGTGACAGCAAAAGCATTTGCCACGACTGCAGCAGGCATCATGCCGCATTTTATTAGTAATCCGGCCTTACGTTATCTGGCCGGATTCCTCCTCATCTTCATCGTGGTGATGGCGCTGGCGATGTTATTGAGTTTGCTGTTATCGGAGTCATTGAAGGCACTTGGCTTGGGGCCCATAGATCGAATATTGGGTGTGGCATTCGGTTTTCTGCGTGGGGTGGTGATAGTAACCATACTGGTGCTGATTGCCGGATTGACCCAGTTGCCGAAAACCGATATGTGGCGCCAGGCGGCGTTTTCCGGGATATTTGAAACCTTGGCTATTATGGTTAAACCGTGGTTGCCGATTGATCTGGTCAATCATCTTCATTACAGGTAATTATCATGTGCGGCATAATCGGCATCGTTTCTCATAGCCCCGTCAACCAGCTGCTCTACGATGGCCTGCTGGTGCTGCAGCATCGTGGCCAGGATGCTGCGGGTATTGTTACTGCTGAAGGCAATACTTTCCACATGCACAAGGCCAACGGCCTGGTGCGTGATGTGTTCCGCACCCGCGACATGCGTAACCTGCTGGGCAATGCGGGTATCGGTCATGTGCGTTATCCGACCGCAGGTAATGCGGCTTCCAGCGCTGAAGCGCAGCCTTTTTATGTCAATTCGCCGTTTGGAATCGTGCTTGCCCACAATGGTAATCTTACTAATGCCGACCAGCTCAAGGAGGATCTGTTCCGGCTTGACCTGCGGCATGTGAATACCAGTTCCGATTCTGAAGTGCTGCTGAATGTTCTGGCGCATGAACTGGTGGAAGTGGGCAACAGCCACCGGCTCAGTCCGGAGCGGATTTTCAAGGCGGTATCGGGAGTGCATCGACGTTGCAAGGGCGCCTATGCGGTGGTTGCGATGGTCGCCGGGCATGGGCTGCTGGCATTTCGCGACACTTATGGCATCCGCCCGCTGATCATTGGCAGCCGTCAAAGCGCAACAGGCATGGAATACATGGTGGCCTCGGAAAGCGTGGCGATTGACGCACTGGATTTCAAAATCATGCGCGATGTCGCACCCGGCGAGGCAGTTTATATTGACGAAGCCGGGCAGTTCCACAGCATGCAATGCGCGCAGCGGACCGAGTACTATCCGTGCATTTTTGAATATGTTTACCTGGCGCGTCCGGATTCGGTGATCGATGGGGTATCCGTCTACGAGAGCAGGCTACGCATGGGTGAGAGCCTGGCGGAAAAGATTCGTCGCGACTGGAGCCATCTGGATATTGATGTGGTGATCCCGATTCCGGATACCAGCCGCCCCAGTGCGCTGCAACTGGCCAATCAACTCGGCCTGGCCTACCGCGAAGGGTTTATCAAGAATCGCTATATCGGCCGTACTTTCATCATGCCCGGGCAAGCGATGCGCAAGAAATCGGTGCGCCAGAAACTCAATGCCATCGGGATGGAGTTTAAAGACAAGAACGTGCTGCTGGTGGACGATTCCATCGTACGCGGCACCACCAGCCGCGAGATTGTGCAAATGGCCCGCGATGCAGGTGCACGCAGGGTATTTTTTGCCTCCGCTGCGCCGCCGGTGCGTTTTCCCAATGTGTATGGCATTGACATGCCGACGCGTCAGGAATTGCTTGCTACGGGCCGCACTGACGCAGAAATTGCCCATGAAATCGGCGCGGATGCACTGATCTATCAGGATATCGATTCGCTGATTGAGGCAGTGCGCAAACTCAACCCGGGTTTGCTGCATTTCGATGCATCCTGTTTCAATGGCGAATATGTCACCGGTGACATTTCCGATGCCTATCTGGCCATGATTGAGTCCGTACGCTGCAATCCGGGCTTGAAGGATGGCAACGATATGGATACCTTGCAACTCGACCTTAATCTGGTTGCTGGCGGACGCGCGGGTTGACGCGCTGTGGCGCGTAGCGCTATAGTCAACCTCATGCGCCGATTTGAAACAGCTTGCGGGCGCTTAATAAATTCAGCTAAAGCGGAACAACCCGTTCCAGCTTCAGGCTGAACGGGTTTTTTTATTGGAGACAGCATGGACGAAAATTACGATATTGAAACCCTGGGCGTGCGCGCCGGTATAGAGCGCAGCCAGTTCAACGAGCATAGCGAGGCGTTGTTCCTCACTTCCAGCTTCGTGTTCAACAGTGCCGCGCAGGCAGCGGCGCGCTTCAAGGGTGAGGAACCGGGCAATATTTACGCGCGCTTCACCAACCCCACTGTGACCATGTTCGAACAGCGTCTGGCCGCACTGGAGGGAGCGGAGCGCTGTGTTGCGACGGCTTCCGGCATGTCCGCCATCCTGGCCACCGTGATGGGGCTGCTGTCGGCCGGCGACCATATTGTTGCTTCGCGTTCCATCTTTGGCTCCACGGTGCAATTGTTCAACAACATCATGGCGCGCTTTGGAATAGAGACTACGCTGGTATCAGCGACCAATGTGGACGAATGGCGCCATGCGGTACGCCCCAATACCAAATTGTTTTTCCTTGAATCGCCATCCAATCCACTGACTGAAATCAGCGACATCGCATCGCTTTCTGCCTTGGCCAAGGAATGTGGTGCACGGCTCGCAGTAGACAATTGTTTCTGCTCACCGGCGTTGCAACGTCCACTGACGCTGGGGGCGGATATCGTCATTCATTCTGCCACCAAGTATCTGGACGGTCAGGGCAGGGTGCTGGGAGGCGCTGTCCTGGGCAGCCGGGAATTGATGGAAGGCGTGTTTACTTTTTTGCGTACTGCGGGGCCCACGCTGAGCGCCTTCAATGCCTGGATATTTCTGAAAGGGATGGAGACGCTGAAGTTGCGCATGGATGCCCATTCTGCTTCAGCGTTGCAATTGGCGAACTGGCTGGAGCAGCATCCGGGTGTGGAGCGCGTATATTATCCGGGCCTGCCATCGCACCCGCAGCACGAACTGGCCATGCGCCAGCAGCGTAGTGGCGGCGGTATCCTTGCATTCGATGTAAAAGGCGGTAAAGAGGCAGCATGGAAAGTGGTGGATGCAACCCGCATGATTTCCATTACCGCAAATCTGGGTGATGCGAAAACCACCATTACCCACCCTGCGACCACCACGCATGGCAGGCTGGCGCCAGAACAGCGTAGCGCCGCAAGTATCGGTGACGGGCTATTGCGGGTGGCAGTGGGACTGGAATCGGTGCGCGATATTCAACATGATCTGGCGAGAGGATTGGACGCGTTATGAACAAACTGATTAAAGGCGTTGTCTGGCTGATGCTGTTATGGCCGGTGTTGGGTCTGGCCGAGAACATGACCGAACTGGACTATCTCGACCAGGACCCGGGTACTGCGGCTTATCCAACCCGTATCCTGGTGAACACGAAATTCATGCGGATGGATTCAGGCAAGGACACTGGCGATTTTATTTTGATGGACCGGCATTCGGGCGCGATTTATAACGTAATACAGAGCGAGAAGAATATTTATCGCTACAATCCGCATAAGGTGAAACTGGCAAAACCCACGCCGTGGAAAATCCAGGAGGAGGTCAAACAGTTGCCGGGCGATACCCGGAAATTCACTCTCGGCGTGAATGGCAAGCCTTGCATGGAAATCACTGCGACGCAAAAGCTTTTGCCGGATGTCGTATCCGCGCTCGCCACTTATCGGCAAGCACTGACTTGGGTGGAGTCACTCACCTGGCAGCGAACACCACCGGAAATGCGCGATCAGTGCGATCTGGTGCAGCATGTATTCGAGATTCGTCGAACCCTGCAATATGGGTTGCCCATCCAGGAACTGTATGTCAACGGGCGTAGCCGTCGTTATGTGTCCAACAGCGTGCGGGCGTCGCAACCGGCACTGTTCCAGTTGCCGTCAACATACAAAATCATTAACGCGGATCAGATCCAGGGAAATTAAGGGATTGTGTAGCGCAACCCTGCGAGTCGCAGCGCAGATAACCGCCCTTGTCGTACCAGTCCTGCAATACCCAACGCTCGCATGCGTGCCCGTCAATTGTTAATTGATGGTGGGCGGGGCGGTGAGTGTGACCATGAATCAGGCGTGGATAGCCATATTTGCGCAGCGTTTCGATCACGGCCTGATGATTCACGTCCATAATTTCGGCCGCTTTTTCCTGTTTGGCCTGTTCGCTATGAGTGCGTGCCTGCTGGGCCATTGCATGGCGTTTTGCAAGCGGCTGGGCAAGAAAACCCGCTTGCCAGGCAGGATCGCGTACTTGTGTCCGGAACGCCAGATAGGCGGTGTCATCCGTGCACAGCGTATCGCCATGCATGAGCAGGGTGGGTTGGCCGTATAAATTCAGCAGCGTGGGATCTTCCAGAAGCTGCGCGCCACATGCATCGGCAAATGCCTGCGCCAGCAAAAAATCGCGGTTGCCATGCATCAGGTACACCGCCACATCACGCTCGGTGAGTCTGCGTATCGCATGAACAACGTCACGGCTCAAGGCCGTTTCGTCATCATCGCCCACCCAGGACTCGAAGAGATCACCAAGAATGTAGAGTGCCTCGGCATCAGCCGCGCGCGTTTCCATAAAATCAAAAAACAGCCGGCTGATTTGCGGCCGGCTCTCGCACAGATGCAGATCCGAGATGAACAGGCTGTGCGGCTTGCCACCCATGCGATCAGGCGACTTCGGCGCGCTCGATGATGACGTCCTCGGATGGTACGTCCTGATGGCCGGCGCGATTACCTGTTTTGACTTTCTTGATTTTATCCACGATGTCCTGACCTTCCACGACCTTGCCGAAGACGCAATAGCCGAATCCTTGCGGTGTGGCAGCGGTAAAATTCAGGAAGCTGTTATTGGCGATGTTGATAAAGAACTGGGCAGTGGCCGAATGCGGGTCCGGGGTGCGGGCCATCGCAACCGTATAAGCCTCGTTTTTCAGGCCATTGGCAGCTTCATTTTCGACCGGTGCATTAGTCGGTTTCTGGTTCATACCCGGTTCGAATCCGCCGCCCTGGACCATGAAACCGTCGATCACGCGATGAAAAATAGTGTTGTTATAAGCACCGCTATTCACATAGTCGAGAAAATTGGCGACAGTTTTGGGTGCCTTGTCGGCGTAGAGATCAATGGTGATGACGCCGTGGTTGGTATGCAGCTTGACCATATATATGCTCCAATATTGAGGGTGAATTTTAAAGTGTGGATTCCATGACGATTTTCCATTCGCCGTGGATATTTTGCCAATATTGCCGTTTGCGGCTACGGGAATTCAAGTTGCTACTCCGATAATCCTGGTCGAAGTTCACTACGACCATATCGTTTTCGCCCGGATATTCAAGCACGCTGATTTGCGATAATTTGATCTTGATCCAGCTTTTTGTCTCGTTGATACGTTTTTTTTCTGCAGCCCAGTCGGTAAGATTTTCACCGTTTGCACTGAAGCTGCCAGCATAATGCTTCAGATATAATGCGGTGTTAAGACTTTCCCAGTCGTGCCGCCAGGATTCCAGAGCACTTATCAGCGTTGCCTTGTCGGTATCAATGCTTTGCGGCGAAACCCAGTCGATATGCGCGGTAATGATCATCGGGGTTATTCCGATTGTCAGGTATTTACCCAGTTCGCTCAAGTCGGAATTAGCCAGCACCACACACCCATCACTGGATTTCGGAGCGCGGCTGTAGGTATCGTAAGGTGTGCCATGCAGCCAGATACCGTGTCCGCGGCGTCCCTGTTTTTGATCCCAGTCATTGGGGTAATTCAGCGGGAAGACCTCATCACCGTATAAAGGCCCTATTTTTTTGCCATCTTTCTTGCCGGTGATGTAATACACGCCCAGCGGTGTGCGCTTGTCGCCCTCACGGGTTTTGTCACTCCCGTTTTTACCGATCGTGACATAAAAATCCGCAAGACGAGTCAGCACGCCATCCTTGTTTTGGAACAGATACAAGCGCGATTTCGACGTGTCGACCACGACGGCAGTTGTCTGGCTCGAGTCAAGCTGCAGCAATTCGCGCGGAATCAAACCCTTGGCAGGCTGCTGGAGATAACTGTTCAATCGTACGCGCGCTTCCGAGCGTAAATCATCCAGTTGACTGGGGGCTGCCTTGACATTGCCCATGGTCATGATGGGCTGTGCGCGAGCCAATAGCAGATCGCCGCGTATCAGCTGCGCAAGGCGAAAATCCGGATAAAAGCTGACCAGACGATCGATGTTTTCGAGTGCCTGATCCAGATGATTGTGGCTAATCGAAAGCAATACCTGATTAAGCATGGCTTCCGGATGATTGCGTTCGGGGCTGAAAGGGCGTGAGTGCCCGGTCGACAGCGAAAAGGGTGAAGTCGCCATAGCCACGATCTCTTGCGTTTGTGCAGTCGTTGCCACGCATAACATGACGAGCAAGATGGTGCGAATCAGTTTTACCATGATGCCGGACAGACGCGTTTGAAATCAGATGGGGTAGGTTTCAGCGGTTACGCTCTTCGGTGATCAGCCAGCTGTGCCCTGACTTCACCAATTCCAGCACCTTATGGGTGCTGGAAGAGAAGCTGTCGGAGCGATAGCTTTGCCGGAAACTGGCCTGATAATGCTTGGCGCCAAGCTCTTTAATCTGCAAATTTGTTATTTCCACAGCGATTTTCTTTGGTGTGGTCACCCGTTCGCGCCGGCTTTTTTCCCAGGCTGCATGTGATTCATTACCCGAAGGTTTGAATTTTGGGGAATAGGCGGCCAGATAGGTGTTTATATCGCGTCGTGACCAGGCTTTCGCCCAGGCATCAACCGTAGCGGTGACAGCGGCAATGTCCGGATTTTCCTTGGGTGCCTCAGCTTGTTCTTTTTCGGGTGATTTGGGCGCGGTCTCTGCCTTGATGGCAGGTGGTGCAACAGGTTTGGCCGCCGCACTGGGTTTGGGTGCGGGTGTTTCTACGACAGGATTTTTCTTCTTGTCATCGCTCACCTTGGCAACCAGCACAGGTTTGCCGTTGTTGCTGAATAACTCGCGAATCATCGATAATTTGGTTTGCGCGGAAGTATTGTGAGTATCAAGCTGCAATGCCTTGTCGTAGGCAGCGGAAGCCATTTTGGCATATATGTCGCCCAGATTTTCCTGGGCGGTGGCATAGCTTGGGTTGGTGCGAATGGCCATTTGCAAGGCGTTTTTGGCCTCGTCATACTTGCCCTGTGCGGCATAAAGTACGGCCAGATTATTGTAAGGTTCGGGCAATCCTGGAAAATCCTTGGTGAGCGCCGTGAATGTTTTAATGGCTTCGGCATTTTTGTTCTGCTCAGTCAGGATCAGGCCTTTCATAAAACGGGTTTGCGCATCTTGCGGATTTTTTTCAATGTAGGCGTTGGCACGGTCAAGGGCGGTGTCCAGATGGCCCTGCTTCATCAGGTTGCTGATCGCTTGCACTTCAGGTGCGGGGACCGCACTCGCCTGTGGGGAGAATGGGGTAAATAAGGCAATCAAAAGTACAAAAATCGGAATGGATTTCATTATGATATACTCGGTTGGCCGCGATTCCAGAGGAGGCTAATTCTAGCAAGAACTCCCGTGGCTTCAAAATCTTCGCTATATTTCATTCGCAATCTATATCATGCTGACCATCTATAATTCCCTCGGCCGAGAAAAGCAGGCCTTTGTTCCGATCACCCCAGGCCAGGTACGCATGTATGTGTGCGGCATGACGGTGTATGACTATTGCCATTTGGGCCACGGACGCGTGCTGGTGGTCTTTGATATGGTAACGCGCTGGCTGCGCGCGTCTGGCTACGCGGTCGAATATGTGCGGAATGTGACCGATATCGACGACAAAATCATCAAGCGTGCCGCCGAGAACAGGGAATCGATCAACGATCTTACCACGCGCTTCATCGCCGCGATGAATGAGGATGCTGCCGCGCTGGGTGTACTGCCACCCACCCACGAGCCACGCGCTACTGATTTTGTCGCGCCCATGCTGCAAATGATCGAAACCTTGATCGAGCGAGGTTTGGCCTATCCGGCGGCCAATGGCGATGTGTATTATGCCGTGCATGCTTTTCCCGGTTACGGAAAGTTGTCGGGCAAATCGCTGGATGAGTTGCGTGCGGGGGAGCGGGTCGAAGTGGATCGGAACAAGCGCGATCCGCTCGATTTCGTATTGTGGAAATCGGCCAAGGCAGGCGAGCCGGCATGGGAATCACCCTGGGGAGCAGGGCGTCCAGGCTGGCATATAGAATGTTCGGCGATGGGAGAACATTACTTTGGCGCGCATTTCGATATTCACGGCGGTGGTCAGGATCTGCAGTTTCCGCATCACGAAAATGAAATCGCCCAGTCCGAAGGCGCCCATAACTGCTCCTTTGTGAACTACTGGATGCACAATGGCTTTGTGCGTGTGGATAACGAAAAAATGTCCAAATCGCTGGGCAATTTTTTCACGATCCGGGAAGTGTTGGCACGTTATGACGCCGAAACGATACGCTTCTTTATCCTGCGCGCACATTATCGTAGCCAGTTGAATTATTCCGACCTGCATCTGGATGACGCCAGGCAGGCCTTGACTCGTTTATATACGGCGTTGCGCGATATGCCGTTCCAAGATATCCGGATAGATTGGATGAATCCGTACGCGGCGCGTTTCAAGGCCGCCATGGATGACGATTTTAATACTGCCGAGGCCATGGCGGTATTGTTTGAACTGGCAGGCGAGACCAATAGATCGCGTTCGATTCAGGATGCTGCGTTGTTACGCGCGCTGGGTGGCGTGCTGGGTTTGCTGCAGAACGATCCTGCGGCTTACCTGCAGTCGTTGAGCAACAGCGTTTATTCAGCGCAGCAGATAGATCAGTTGATTATTGACCGGGCGACAGCGCGCAAGTCGAAGAATTTTGCCGAGGGCGACCGGATTCGCAAACAATTGATGGATGCCGGGATCGTGCTGGAAGATGGTGCGCAAGGCACCACCTGGCGGCGCGAATAGTTCAGCGCATCAACATATCCCCGCTGGTATGTAGTGGGCGCCAGCCGAGTTCATCCAGCGCGCGGCTGCAGTTCAAGGTCAGGCTCTGGTGCACGCCCGCCATCCACCCGGGTTCGCCCCCCGCACCCGTCATTCCCCACACCAGTTTAAGTGCCGCGCCAGCTAATTTCGGCGCAATGGGTACCGCCATGCGATGGCGTGTACGGATCGCATCGCGAAAACTGAAACTGTCGTCTGCAGCCAGGTTGTAAGCGCCGGTTGCCGGTTGCTTGAGCGCCAATACAATGGCGGCAGCCACATCATCTTCATGCACACATTGCAGTAAAGGCTGCGGATCGGGAAGGCGCACATAAAATGGCTGGTGTAGCAGAGTATTCAAAAGCGGCTGGGCATGAGGGCCGAGGATGATATGGGGACGCAACCGTACTACATCCGGATAGTGGGCGGTGAGCCAATGCTCCAGTTCGGCTTTGTGCTCGCCATACAGAAAGCCGGGAATGGGTCTGAGTGGTGCAGTTTCATCGATGCGCATGCCGCCGCCATACACGGCTGCGCTGGACAGGTGCACCTGCCGTTCGATACCCGCTGAATGGGCCATTTCAATCAAATGCTGCGAGGCTTCCAGATTGATCGCGCGCATCATGTGCACCGGCGTTTTGCCGCGCAGCACCACAAATGCCAGGTGTACCAGTCCGTTGCAGCCTAGTAGTAGCGGGCCGAGATTGGCGTCGCGCAGATCTGCCTGGATATGGCGGTATTTTGGGTGCTCAAACCATCCCGGTTTTATATCCAGCCCCAGCACCGATTCGATTGCCGGGTCATCGCACAGGCGCGGTAACAGGGCGCGGGCAAGGTGGCTGGCGCTGCCACTCACGAATATGCGCATCGTTTCAGGCCTGAAAAGCCGGCATGACGTCTTCCGCAATGCAACGCATGGATTCCTGGATGACTTCGGTCGGGAGCGCGCCGGCACCCACTGCACAGAGCAGATTGGTCACCCCGGCCTCACGGTATTTTTGCAGTTTCTCGATACATTCCGCGGGCGTGCCGACGACTGCCATGCCGAATGTTTCCAGCAGCTTCAGATTGATGCCGAGCTTGATCAGGCTGCGAAAGCGCCCCAGATCGTGAAAATGTTCGTAGCTGGGATAGAGTTTTTCCAGCACCGGCAGCGTGGTCGCGAAGAGTGCATTGTAAAACCATGTCAGCGCCGGTTTGGCGAGTTCGCGGGCGCGCTTGCCGTCGGGCAGGCAGAAAATGCCGACGGTCATGCCGGCACGTGGTGCCGGTACGGTTGCTGCGCTGTCCAGATAGTTGCGAATATCATGCTTTACCATCAACCATGGCTTGAACGGGCCGGCCAGCATGCCGAGCTGTTGCTGTGCCGCCCAGACGAAAGTATCCGGACTCACCGCTGCGGTCCACAGCGGGGGGTGCGGTGATTGCAGCGGGTGTGGCAGGATATCCAGTGCGTCCAGAGCATAATGCTCGCCATGAAAGGTGACAGGGCGACGCAGGAATGACGCGCGCAGGATCGCCAGCGACTCGGCTGTACGGCTGCGACTGTCGCTCATGGCCGCGCCGAACACACCATACTCGTGCGGTGAAAAGCCGCGCCCGATACCTAATTCCAACCGCCCGCCGGTGAGGATGTCGAGCGTGGCGGCACGCTCGGCAACATGTACCGGATGATGGTAGGGCAGCGGTACGACACTCAAACCCAGGCGGATACGCCGGGTACGCTGGCTGGCTGCAGCCAGCACCAGATCCGGCTTGGAACTATGCGAATAGCCGCGCATGAAATGATGCTCTACCAGCCATGCGCAGCCGAAACCCAGACTGTCGCCCAGTTCGATTTCGGCCAAAGTGTCGGCATAGGCCTGCGCTTCGCTGCGTGCCAGATGGGGCGGCTGGGAAATCTCGTAAAACAGATCGAATTGCATGGACGGAGCGGGTCTCAAGGGGCTGTTATAATGCCAGCATCATGACAAATTCGCCAAGTTATCCGTGTTACGTAGGTGCGCGCGGCTGGGAACACGAAGACTGGCTGGGCAGTTTTTATCCACAAGACCTTCCGGCAGACTGGCGGCTGACTTACTACAATAATTTTTTTACCTGCTGCTATCTTGATTATCCGGCCTGGGCGCAACAGACCGAGGCTACGTTGAAGCAGTGGGTCGTGGATACCTTGCCGCGTTTTCGTTTTGTGCTGGAAATCCCGGCGAGTTTAGACGAGAGTGATCATGCGCGATTGGCTATATTGGCACCCCGTACCGGCTTGGCGGATACCACGGTTGCATTGCGGGCATCCTGCCTGTGGCTGCCCGATGTGCCGGATTGGCGTCTCTTGTCTGCACAGATTCAGCAGCGCTTACAAACCCCGGGAACGTCATGCTATCTGGTTAGCTCCGCACATTCTGTAGCGGATTTACAACAAGCGATGGTTTTGCTGGAAATCCTCGGTTATTAAATTGTTCGTGTCAGCCACTCGTTATAAAATCCGATCAACTCAAATTTAAGGCGTATCCGTGTCGACAGATAATCTGGTCGAAATTCGTAATCTTTCCTTCGCTTATGGCAAACGTTCGATTCTGAAAGGGATCAATCTGACCGCGCCGCGTGGCAAAGTGATCGCCATCATGGGTGGCAGCGGGTCGGGCAAAACAACGTTATTGCGCCTTATCGGCGGCCAATTGCGCCCCGCCGGTGGGGAGGTGCTGGTAGATGGGCAGAATGTGCACCAGCTTGACCATCAGGGATTATTCCAATTACGGCGTAAAATGGGGATGTTGTTTCAGTTCGGTGCGCTGTTTACCGATTTGAGCGTGTTCGAGAATGTGGCTTTCCAGATGCGCGAGCATACTGATCTGCCAGAGTCCGTCATTCGCGATCTGGTCCTGATGAAATTGCATGCCGTGGGTCTGCGCGGTGCCAGTCAGCTCATGCCGGCAGAATTGTCCGGCGGCATGGCACGGCGCGTAGCATTGGCACGGGCGGTGGCGCTGGACCCAATGCTGATCATGTATGACGAGCCGTTTACCGGGCTGGATCCGATTTCGCTGGGCCAAGTCGGTAATCTGATCCGCAGGCTGACAGATACGCTGGGGCTGACCTCGATTGTGGTCACACACGACGTACAGAAATCATTGGAAATTGTTGACTACGTTTATTTTGTATCGGATGGGGTGGTCGAGGCAGAAGGCACGCCCGCGCAAATCCATGCCTCCGGCCTGCCGTTTGTACATCAGTTTGTGCACGGAGAGGAGGATGGCCCGGTCCCCTTTCACTACCCGGCATCGGATTATGCGCAGGATCTCGGACTGGGGGTGCGCAAATGACAGGTATTGGCGTGTTTTTTTCGGCCATAGGACGGCGCGTAATCGATAGTATCTGGCGTTTGGGCTACGCGGCTCGTTTCATGGCGCTCACATTGCTGCGCTCAGGGACCAGCCTGACACGATTCAGCCTGGTGATCCGTGAAATTTATTCCAGCGGCGTGTTGTCACTGATTATCATTGTGGTTTCGGGATTATTCGTCGGCATGGTGCTGGGCCTGCAGGGTTATGAAACCCTTAAAATATACGGAGCCGAGCAGTCTCTGGGCGTGCTGGTGGCATTGTCCCTGGTACGCGAATTGGGGCCTGTCGTCGCCGCGTTATTGTTTGCCAGCCGCGCCGGTTCGGCAATCACTGCTGAAATTGGCCTGATGAAAACCACCGAGCAACTAAAGGCGCTGGAAATGATGGCGATAGATCCGATTGCTCGTATCGTGGCTCCGCGTTTCTGGGGTGGCGTAATTTCCATGCCATTATTGGCGGCTATTTTTTCGGTGATGGGTATTTTTGGCGGTTATGTGGTTGGCGTGGTGCTGATTGGCGTAGATGACGGCTCCTTCTGGTCACAAATGCAAGCGGCGGTGGATGTTCGCCATGATGTGATTAACGGCGTGATCAAAAGCGGTGTATTCGGTTTTGCGGTGACGGCAATCGCATTGTTTGAAGGCTATGATGCGACGCCGACGGCAGAAGGTGTGTCACGCGCAACCACACGTACCGTGGTGACTTCCGCGTTGGCGATTCTGGCGCTGGATTTCATACTTACCGCATTCATGTTTAAAGGGGCATAGGTAAATGGATAGAACGGCACTCGATTTGTGGGTGGGCGTATTTGTGGCAGCGGGGCTGGCCGCCTTGCTGGTACTGGCATTCAAGGTAGGGAACATGAGCGGCTTTAATATGTCTGACGCCTACACAGTGACAGCTGAGTTCGACAATATTGGCGGGCTCAAACCTCGTGCGGCTGTAAAAAGCGCAGGGGTAGTGGTTGGGCGGGTAAGCCGGATCGCCTTTAACGACAAGACTTATGAAGCAACGGTCACCTTGAGCCTGGATAAGCGTTATTCTTTCCCCCAGGATACTATCGCAGCGATTTTGACCTCGGGCTTGCTGGGGGAGCAATATATTGGCCTGGATGCTGGTGGTAGTGAAAAAAAACTCGCCAGTGGCGATAAAATCCGGATTACCCAGTCTGCGGTGGTATTGGAGAATCTGATCAGCCAGTTTCTCTATAGCAAGGCTGCCGGTGGTTCGGATAGATCATCGACACCCGCCTCGACGGGTACGTCTGAAAAACAAGGAATTCAGCAATGAAAAAGAAAAAAATAAGTGTGTTATCAAATTGTTTCCTGTTGCTGGCGCTGGTAATTCCAGCCGCCGCTTTTGCGCAAACCGTAAATCTGCAGCAGGCTGTGCAAATGGGCCTGCACGCTGATCCGCGGGTCAAGGAACGCGAACAACTGGTGGAATCGGCGCGGGCGCTGCTGGAAGAGGCCCAAGCCAAGGATGGCTGGCGCTTGAACGCCAATTTATTTGTGGGGCTGGCACCTGCGGTAAGTGGTGGTTTTTATCAGGGTGGCGCCACTTCGGGTACAACGCCCCGTACTGATGGACCGTTTCCGGGCGGGTTGTCGGACTGGACCTCGCTACAGGTCGCCTTGATCAAGCCACTGTTTACATTCGGGAAAATCAGGCATTACAGCGAGGCCGCGCAGGGTAATATCGATGTCAAACGCGGTGATGTGCGTATCAGCAAGGCGGACACGGTAATGGACGTCAAGCGCGCCTATTACGGTTATTTGACGGCGCGCGACACACGCCGTTTTCTGGAAGATGTGCAGAGCCGGCTGGAGGATGCACTGAACCGGGTGAGCCGCAACCTAAAGGATGACAATGGCGAATCCAAACAATCGGATTTGTATGCGATGCAGGCGGCGCGTGGTCTCTTGGGGAAATACCTGAGCCAGGCCAAAGCCATCGAAAAAATCAGCCTGAATGGTTTGAAGGTGCTCACCGGGGTGGGGATGGATGCCGATCTGCAGGTGGCCGATGATAGCCTGACACCGGTCGCCTTACCCAAGGATGGTCTGGCCGAATTACAGTCAAAAGCGTTGCAGGATCGCCCGGAAATGACCCAGCTGGAAGCCGGGTTGCGTGCCCGCCGGGCGCTGGTAGCAGCAAAAAAATCCGACAAATATCCGAACGTTTATGCGGGAATTGTGGGTACCGCCAATTACGCATCGCGGCGCGACCGGCTGAACAATCCCTACGTCTATGATCCATTTAACAGCGTTGGCGCGACGCCGGTAGTGGGGGTGAAATGGGATATGGAATTTGATTTGGCCGATGCCAAAGTGGCGGGCGAGCAGGCGGAGCTGGAAGCGCTCAATTATAAAAACCAGTACGCTCAGGCCGGCATTCCCTTCCAGGTATCCGAAGCGTATCAGCATGTTCATGCGGACTATGCGGGATTGCAGTATCTGGCAGAAGGTGCCGCCGCCGCACGGCGCTGGATGATTTCCGCGCTGGCCGATTTCAATGCCGGCCTGGAACCCGCCAATAAGGTAGCTGATGCCCTTAAAACCTATGCGCTGACTCAGGCGGAATATTTGCGTACGGTAAACGATTACAACATGAATGTTGCCCAGATGTACCGCGCTGCCGGTGAACTTGAGTAAAACCAATCCAGAGGCCAACTGAACCATGACACATGAGCTGATATTGAAATCATTTACGCAGATAGAGAAATGGCTGCTGGGAAGTCTGGCTGCTCTGAGCCTGCTAATAGCGGCCCATGGACAGGCTTTGGCAGTTGATGTCGCACCCGATGTGCTGGTCAAGACCACCACCCAGGAAGTGGTCGCCATTCTTAAACAGGACAAGGACATCCAGGCGGGTGATACGCAAAAGATATACAAGCTGGTTGATGCCAAAATATTGCCCAATTTTGACTTCAACCATATGACCATGCTTGCGGTCGGCAAATATTGGTCGCGTGCCACGCCCGCCCAGCGTCAGTCCCTGATCCAGGAGTTCCGCACTTTGCTGGTACGTACCTACGCCAGTTCGCTGACTGCCTTCAATAATCAGGTGATCGAATACAAGCCATTCAGAATGGCGCCGGATGCGACTGACGTAACGGTGCAAACACAGGTAAAGCAGCCAGGTGCGCAGCCTATCCCGATTGATTACAGCATGGAAAAAACCTCCTTCGGCTGGAAAGTCTATGATGTGGTCATTGATGGTGTCAGCCTGGTGACCAACTACCGGAGTTCATTTGGCACGGAAATCCGCCAGTCGGGTATAGATGGCCTGATTCATACGCTGGCCAGCCGCAATCAGCAGGATGCGAGTCGTCAGCAGGACAAAACAGAGCCTGGAGTAGTCAAAAAATCGCATAGTACGCATAAATGACTGGTGCTGAAAACGCGATCTGCGTCCTTGATGCAGTCGTGACCATTCCGACCGTTACACGTGTACTCAAAGCGACCGCTGATGCGATCAGGCAAGGGGCGCGCATCATCGATTTTCATCAGGTACATGAGGTCGATTCGAGCGTACTCGCGCTGATTATTGAATCCAGACGCGAAGCGGAGCAGGCCGGATTTACACTACGCTGTATCAACCTTCCCGCTAATCTGAGAGGTTTGGCCACGCTATACGGCGTGCTGGATCTGATACCGCAATAGATGGGTGCTACTCCGGCAATTCTGGTTCGCCAGTTACACAAGCATTTCGGGAGCCTGCGTGCCCTGCAAGGCGTGGATATGGAGGTTCAGCAAGGAGAGTTTTTTGCCTTGCTGGGCCCCAATGGAGCGGGTAAAACCACGCTGATAAGTATCCTGGCCGGGCTCGCCCGTGCCAGTAGCGGTAGCGCTGCGGTCATGGGGCATGATGTGGTGAGCGATTACCGGGCGACGCGCAAGGCACTGGGCGTCGTGCCGCAGGAACTGGTCTACGATCCTTTTTTCACCGTGCGCGAAGGGCTGCGTATCCAGTCCGGTTATTTCGGTTTGCGCCACAATGACGACTGGATCGACGAGATCATGGCCAATCTCGATTTGCTCGACAAGGCCGATCGCAATATGCGCACCCTGTCCGGCGGAATGAAACGGCGCGTACTGGTAGCCCAGGCGCTGGTGCACAAACCGCCGGTGATCATTCTGGATGAGCCGACCGCCGGGGTGGACGTGGAATTGCGCCAGTCGCTGTGGTCCTTTATCCGCAAGCTCAATGAAGATGGTCACACCATCGTACTCACCACCCATTATCTGGAAGAAGCGCAAGCACTGTGCCATCGTGTTGCCATGCTCAAACAGGGGCGTGTCGTCGCACTGGACAGTACCGCCAACCTGCTCAAAAGCATTGCCGAACGCCATTTGTGTCTGCGGATTACGCCGGATGTGCTGCCGGACGGACTGGTCTCGCGTGTGGTCAGTCACGCCGATGGTTTGTGTGTGCTGGCGCTGGATCATTACGCGGATATGGAGGGCGTGCTGATACAGTTGCGCGAAGCGGGCGTCTGTATCCAGGAGATGGAACTCACCCAACCTGACCTGGAAGACGTTTTCGTCCGCATCATGGGGGCGTCGTGATGATCGGTTTCTACACATTACTTTACAAGGAATTGCTGCGTTTCTGGAAAGTATCGTTCCAGACGGTATTGGCACCGGTCATTACCGCGCTGCTCTATTTGCTGATTTTTTCACACGTGCTGGAAGCGCATGTGCAGGTTTATCCGGGTGTTCGCTACACTGCATTTCTGGTACCTGGCCTGGTCATGATGTCGATGCTGCAGAATGCTTTTGCCAACAGTTCCTCGAGTCTGATCCAGTCCAAGATTACCGGTAATATCGTATTCATGTTGTTGCCTCCGTTATCTTATCTGGAATTCTTTGCAGCCTATCTGCTTGCTTCGGTGGCACGCGGTGTGGTGGTGGGTTTGGGCGTATTTGTGGTGACGCTGGTGTTTACACAGCTTTCCATTCAACATCCATTATGGTTGATTGTATTTGCGTTTCTGGGCACCGGCATCCTGGGCGCGTTGGGGATTATTGCCGGCATCTGGGCTGAAAAATTCGATCAACTGGCCGCGTTCCAGAATTTCATCATCATGCCGTTGACGTTTCTCTCAGGCGTGTTTTATTCAATCCACTCGCTACCGCCATTCTGGCAGGACGTATCGCGTTTTAACCCGATTTTTTACATGATCGACGGCTTTCGCTACGGTTTTTTTGGTGTCGCCGACGTCGCGCCGCAATTGAGTTTGCTGGTCGTAGGGGTGTGCTTTGTGGCATTATCCGCACTCACTCTGATTTTGCTCAAAAGCGGATATAAGCTCCGCCATTAAACTTATTATGGTTACTCCTGAAAACATTCAGCAATATATCGAGCAGGGCATGCCTTGCGAACTCGTGCGCGTGGCGGGTGATGGTCAACACTTTGAAGCCGTTATCGTCAGTGCAGAGTTTCGAGGCAAAAACCGCGTGCAACAGCACCAGATTGTTTACCGTGCGCTGGGCGACCGCATGAAAGCCGAAATTCATGCGCTTTCCATGAAAACACTGACCCCTGAGGAGTGGGCGGCAGGGAATAGCTGATGGATAAACTGGCAATACAGGGTGGTGTGCGCCTATCCGGAGAAGTGCGTATTTCCGGTGCCAAAAATGCAGCGCTGCCGATTCTTTGCGCGGGTTTGCTCAGCGCCGATACGGTGCGCCTGGAAAACCTGCCCAAACTCAAGGACATCAGCACCAGCCTGACGCTGCTTGGTCATCTCGGCATGCAGGTATCACTGGATGATCAGGGAGGTGTGGAGTTGCAGGCTGTGCACCTGGACAAATTGGAGGCACCGTATGAGCTGGTTAAAACCATGCGCGCTTCGATTCTGGTACTGGGCCCCATGCTGGCGCGCTATGGAGAAGCCAGGGTGTCGCTGCCCGGTGGCTGCGCCATCGGTTCGCGCCCGGTTGACCTGCATATCAAGGGATTGCAGGCAATGGGAGCGGAAATACACATTGAACATGGTTATATTCACGCTAAATCAAGCCGCCTGAAAGGTGCGCGCATTTTCATGGATACCGTGACCGTGACCGGTACCGAGAATCTGATGATGGCTGCTACCTTGGCCGATGGCACGACCATTCTGGAAAATGCAGCGCGCGAACCCGAAGTGGTGGATCTGGCCAATTGCCTGATTGCGATGGGTGCCAAAATCGAAGGTGGCGGTAGTGATGTCATCGTGATTGAGGGGGTGGACAAGTTACATGGCGCGACGCATAGGATCATGCCGGATCGCATCGAAACCGGGACTTATCTGGTGGCGGCCGCCATTACCCGGGGACAGATTCGAGTGCTGAATACTCGCGCCGATATCATCGAGTCGGTACTGGACAAATTGCGTGAATCCGGTGCTAATATCGATGTCGGTCACGATTGGATCGGCCTGGAAATGCATAATCGCCCCAAGGCAGTGAATCTCAAAACGGCACCTTATCCCGCATTTCCCACCGATATGCAGGCGCAGTTCATGGCACTCAATTGCATTGCGGAAGGCGTCGGCACGGTTACCGAAACCATTTTCGAGAACCGCTTCATGCATGTTCAGGAGATGCAGCGCCTGGGTGCCGATATCACCGTAGAAGGCAACACTGCCCTGGTGCGCGGTGTAGACAGGCTGGAAGGCGCAGTGGTCATGGCGACCGATCTGCGTGCTTCGGCGTCATTGGTGCTGGCGGCACTGATTGCCGAGGGTGAAACTACCATTGAACGTATTTATCATATCGACCGCGGCTATGAATGCATCGAGGAAAAGTTCGCCCAATTGGGCGCGCGCATTCGCCGCGTAAAATGACCTGAGGTATTCATGATTACCATCGCTCTGTCCAAAGGCCGCATCTTTCAGGAAACCTTGCCGCTGCTCGAAGCTGCCGGCATCACGCCGCGTGAAGATCCGGAAAAGTCGCGCAAACTGATTATTGCCACCAATCGGCCGGAAGTACGCCTCATCATCATTCGCGCCACCGATGTACCGACGTATGTGCAATATGGTGCAGCCGACCTGGGCGTGGCAGGCAAGGATGTATTGATCGAACATGGTGGTGAAGGTATGTATCAGCCGCTGGACCTGAATATTGCGCGTTGCAAGATGATGGTGGCTGCCCATCCGGCTTTCGATTATGAACAAGCTGTGCACCAGGGGGCGCGTCTGCGTGTAGCCACCAAATACCTGAAAACCGCACGCGAATATTTCGCTGCCAAAGGCGTGCATGTGGACCTCATCAAGCTGTACGGCTCGATGGAGCTGGCACCGCTGGTCAAGCTTGCCGACGTAATTGTCGATCTGGTGAGTAGCGGCAGCACGCTCAAGGCGAATGGTCTGGTGGCTATGGAGGAAATTATGGACATCAGTTCGCGTCTGGTGGTCAATCAGGCCTCGCTCAAATTGAAGCACGCAGAAATCCAGCCGGTACTGGACAGCATCGCTTCTGCCATCAAGACGGATTGACATCCGTTGCCGGCACCGTCCGTCAACCTGCCAGACGATTCATCCATCCAGCGGATCCTGATTATTAAATGGAGCGCGTTGGGTGATTTGGTGATGGCGAGCGCCTTGTTCGAGGATATTCGTCGCGCATTTCCACAAGCCGAGCTGCATTTAAATACGCTGCCAGTTAACCAGAAACTGTTTGCCGCAGATACGCGTTTTGCCAGAATCATCGCGCTGGATGCGCGCGCCAAATCCGGGAAACTGTTTGCGATGCTGCGTTGGTTGCATGCCATACGGGCAGGTCGCTACGATATGGTGATCGATTTGCAGACTAGCGACCGCAGCCGTTTTTTGCTGGGCGCCTTGCAGCTCACCGGCAGGGGCATACGCCATCGCGTCGGCAACCATGGCTTCTGGCCATATACGACCGGTCCGGACGATCTGCCTCGCAGCGTCAACCCGGTACTGCGCATGCACGCCGCGCTGAATCTGGCAGGTATTCCCACGCCAACCCGCCATCCTGTGCTGGTGGTGCCGACGCATAACCGTGAACGGGTGAAGCATCTGCTGGCACAATACGGCATTGCGGAGGGAAACTACGCGCTGCTGTTTCCAGGCTGTCATCCGCGCGGTTATCTGAAGCGCTGGGGCGAGCAAAACTATGCTGAATTAGGACGCCTGCTACTGCAAGAGGGTCTGGTCAAGCATGTGGTCATTGCGGGCGGCCCGGATGAAATTCAGTTAGGGGATGCCATTGCCAGGCGTATTGGGGTGGCAGCAGTGAATATGTGCGGTGCTACCGAAATGCTGGATATCATTCCACTGGCTGAGCATGCCCGCTACATCATTGGCAACGATACCGGCACCTCGCATCTGGCCGCCTGCAGCGAACGCCCGCAGGTGGTGATTTGCGGGCCTACCGATCCCACCCGCGTCAAACCGCTGGGCGACCAGGTCATCGCCATCCAGGCCGATTTGCCGTGCAGCAATTGCTATCGCAAGCATTGCTCACATCATTCGTGCATGCGCGAGGTGCATCCCGAACAAGTGCTGGCGCTGCTTACCCAACCGCCGCAACAAACCATTGTTCACGTGGCGGCCAGAATTCTTGAGGCATTACCAGATGTCTGAGCCACGCCAGATACTGTTTATCACGCTCAGCAATATCGGTGACGCGGTCATGACTACCCCGGTGCTGTCCGCGTTGCATGCGCGCTATCCGCAGGCGCGTTTCGACATTGTTGCCGATGCACGTTCGGCCGCTTTGTTCGAACACTTCGAAGCGCTGGACAAGATCATTCTCAAACACAAAAATGCGCGCTGGCGCGATAAACTGGATTTCGTCAGGCAATTGCGCAGCAAGCGCTATGACCTCATTGTTGATCTGCGTACCGATGGCCTTGGCTGGTTGCTGCGAGCTAAACAGCGCTTGCATAAAGTAAAAAATCACCCATCCGATCGCCATAGCGTGATACGGCATTTCATGGCGATTGAACCGCTGGTCGGGCACATCCAGCCACCGCCCGCACGATTATGGATAAGTGCAGCGACCCATGCACGAGCGGCAGACTGGTTGCAAGGCTTACCCGGCAAGCGCTGGCTGGCATTGGGACCAGGTGCAAACTGGGAAGGCAAAGTCTGGCCTGCCCAGCGCTTTGCCGCACTGGTGCAGAATTGTGCCAGTCAATTTGATGCGGTCATTTTTCTGGGGAGTGCCGCTGACAGCGCACGTGTCGCGGATATTGTTCGTACGCCGTCCTTACCTTGTCTTGACCTGACCGGCAAGAGCAGCCTGCTCGAAGCCGCAGCGGTGTTGCAACGTGCCGCCGTGTTCGTGGGAAATGATTCCGGACTGGGCCACCTGGCCAGCGCAGTAGGTACGCCTACGCTCACGGTATTCGGCCCCGGTGAGCCGCTGCGCTATCATCCTTGGGGCGAACGTGCGCACTGGCTGGCTTCACCCGCCAGCGATCTTGCCCAGCTTGATGTGGCAAAGGTAGCTGCACAATTGAACGTGCTGCTTAATCTGCCATGAAAGTGCTGCATGTCATCGGCTCGGCCGGCGTGGGGGGCGCAGAAAAGCATGTGCTGGATTTGTGCATGCAACAAAAAGCATCGGGCCTGGATGTCCATGTTGCGCTACCCGCTACAGGTGCGTTGGGCATCGCCCTGGCTAAACACCACATTGCTTATACGTTAATACACGCAGGCGGACGCTGGCATCCCCTGGCTTTATGGTCATTGCGACGGACAATACACCGTATCCAGCCAGATATTATTCACGCCCACATGCTTAAATCCGCAACGATGGTCGGACGGATCAACCGCAAGGTGCCGTGCGTGGTGACGGCCCATAATATTGTCAAGCATCTGGGCCCGTTCCGGCATTGTCAGCACGTCATATGCGTATCCGACATGGTGAGGGATTCATTATGCGGTTTGGGTTACCCCGCACCAAAAATCAGCGTGATTCACAATGCCGTTGATACGCAAATGTTTAGTACAGCCAAACGCGAGGCGGTGCGTAGCCAAATGGCTTGGCAAGATCAACTTGTCGTAACCTGTGTAGCGCGGCTGGTGCCTGCCAAAGGACAAACTTTCGCGATCAATGCCTTACCGGATTTGGTCGCGGCGATACCGAATATCAAATTGGTATTCATCGGTGATGGCCCCGATCATGCAAAGTGTGAAAAACTCGCCCACGGTCTGAGTGTGGAAAATCATTTGGCGTTGATGGGTTCAAGAACCGACGTAGCCGATTTGCTCGCGGCAACCGATATTTACTTGCAGCCGAGTATTAAAGAAGGTTTCTGTATTGCCTTTTTAGAAGCAATGGCGACAGGATTGGCATGCGTGGGTACGCATACAGGCGCGATACCCAGCATGATCAGGAATGGCGAAAACGGCATACTCATCAAGCCGGCAGATATTTCTGCAATTGTCGATGCAGTGTCAAAGCTGGCGCATGACTACACTTTGCGAACGCGGTATGCTCAAGCGGCCAAAATCACCGCAAATACGCAATTCAGCCCGGAGAAACAGGCCACGGATACGCTAAAAGTCTACCAACAAATCGTCACTCTTTAGAGTGACTCGAAAAGCCTACCGTCCGGGCGGCGCTATAAAGTTCGACCCATCCCGGGAGACACGGCATCAATCACCGCCCTCGTTTAGCAACGTCGCGCAATACAACGCAACCAGCCACCACACCAGCGCCGATAAAATACTGCCATAAAATGCGATGCCCGCATTCACCGGCAGGGTAGCAACCAGTATCGATAGCCCGATCGGTACGGCGTAGGTATTGCCGGCGCGCATCGCCTGCCAGGTGCGGCGCAGCATCATAACCAGGAACGCCGCGAAGCCCAGTAGACCGATCACACCGGTCTCGACCAGAATTTCCAGCGTGATCTGATGCGGATGAGTGGGGCCGGAGGTCGGATTGAGCTTTATGAAAGGATCGTCCGGGGCGGCATATTGCGGATAGATATAACGGAATCCGCGCGCGCCGATGCCGTTCAGCCAGTGATCTTTGGCAATCCTGATTCCGGTTTTCCAGATCGGCAGGCGCAGACTCGTGGCATCATCCATTTTTTCATAATTGCCGCTGAACAGCCCGGCCGTGACACGCAGCTTGTCTTGCAGGGGAGGGTAGGCAGCAATCAACGCACCGATCGACGCGGCGCACAGCAAAACGATCAGGATTGCCCGGCCCAAATGGCGTCTGGGTGCCGTGAAATAGGCATACACGGCGAACCCAACCATACCTGCTGCGTACATTCCCCACGCGGCGCGGCTGCCCGACAGCAGAATCACCGCTGTGTAAGGTGCCAATGCCAGCCAGTACCAGCTAGTCGAGCGTGCGGCGCGGCGGCGAATCACTTCAAAATATACCGGCGCCAGCACCGCCACGATGAGTCCCATGATGAGTTTGGCAAACGGGCCGGTGATACGGCCGCCTTGGGGTTGATAGCCGAATACATCATGGCCGATGGCGGCTTGCAGCAGCCCATCGGCAATCCATAAACTCAGCAGCAGCGTGATGGCTATAAACAGCTTGCTGCGGCTGGCTTCATCACGCAGCGCATACAGCGCAAATACGCCAGCCAGCGGAAAGCGTACATATGCCAGTGCCGTGCTGGCAGCCGGCTCGAAGGTGATGGCATCCGGCAAGGCCGCCACCAGCGGTAGCCAGATGCAGGCGAATAGCAGCAGCAGCCAGCGCATCGAAGGATGCCGCCAGATGGCGCGCCCATCCTTATACATTAATGCAATGCCACCGAAGGTCATCAGCGCCAGCGGCACCTCAAAGCCTTTGCCCATTGGTGAGGCGAAAACAAACGCGGCGATCAGCCACCAGCCATGTTGACGCACGGCGTGTGCAAATGATCCAGCAGGGGTGGAGAGAACAACGGGTTCAGAGGAGGTCATGCGTGGTTTCCTGGTGGGCAATTAGCGTGGTAACAAGTTGCCTGCTGGCAGTATTTGCTGCTGGCGACAGCCAGTCCGCAAGTATCGAGAGCAGGCGATGGTAATAGGTATGCTGAGCCAAAGCATGTTCTCTTGCGCGCTGAGCCATTCCAGCGGCGGCATCAGGATGCGCCAGCAGATATTTTACTTGGTCTGCCATTTGCTCGGGAGTATGGCTGACCAGCATCTGGGTGTCAGGCTCGAAATATTGCGCGAGTCCATCCCGATAATCGACGACTTGCGGGATGCCGTAAGCCGCGCATTCGAAACTGCGCATGTTAGTGCCATGCCGCACGACCTGAGCGTGGAGATTGAGCGCGACACGGTAGCGCGCATAGACCTCCCCCATTTTTGCGTTGGCGAGTGCGGGGTGAAACAGCAGCGGGTGCTGCCAGAACAGGCGTGTGCGCAGGAAATAATTGCCGTAAACAATCGGGCGCACGTTGGCGGCAATCAGTCCCTGGAGCCAGACGTCACGCCGACTATCATTGTTGCCAATAAAGCAGCAGCCTGCCGGATAGTCCGCAGTTGGGGCAGGACGATGCACCTTGGGGTGGCAGGCAAACGCCAGCTCACCCCGGTAGCGTGCCGGCTCGATGACCTTGAGCAAGTCTTCCGCATAACCTGTATCCGAGAGATAAATGTGCTCGAACGGCGCGCAATCACCCGCTGATAGCGTAGGCGCATCGGTCAGCCAGAGAACATGTTTACGGTCGGCGCGTAATTGCCTGAAAGCGGGAATGTGGTTGATGAAAATTGCGCTGTCATAGTCGCTGGCGTTGATGCGCCCCACCCGGTCACGCAGCCATTTGCGTTTGTCCATCCGGTAGGCCAGATAGTCGGCAAGGCTGTCGGGGTAGGTAGTCATCCACTGCGCCTGACCGGGGAACAGGTCTTGCAGGGCATCGAACAGGTATTGCGCAAGCCCGCCTTTCCAGGGTTTGGCGACCAGCAGGATTTTCATTGAGGAAGTGAAAATGTTGTTTTTATGTCATCCATTGTTATGGATTTGCCCATACCAGATTGGCCCACAATTGAATTTGATCCGGTAATCATTCAGCAATTTCAAGATAAAGTGCCATGGTTTTTTCCAGCATCGCCGCCAAAGGGTAAGCGCCGCAATCGGCAACCACAACCGGCAGCTCCAATAATCCCATAACGCGTTCGATCAGCGCATCCATATTTCCCAGTTCAACCAGCCCGGCAGGATAGGCCGTCGCGAGTATCTCGCCGACGCCGCCGTGATTATACCCGACCACCGGCGTGCCCAGCCGCAGCGCCTCCAGCACCGTGCGGCCAAACGACTCCGGTTTGCTGGACAGCGAAAGCACGATATCCGACACCGCAAACACGTCGCGCATGTCGCTGCGATGGCTGGTAAACGTGATGTCACCAGCCAACCCGCGCGCTGCCACGGCCTGGTGCAATTCGCGCGCGTAGGCGAGGCGCCTGGGGTCTTCGCCGCCCACGATCAGGCCGTGTACCGGCAGTCCGCGTTGTTTCAGGCGGGCGATGAGTTCGATGAAGGCTTCGTGGCCTTTCAGCCGGGTCAGGCGGCCGGGCAGGGTGAGGATGCGTTTGCCGATGAGTTGCGGATATTGCGCGCGCCATGCGGCCAGCCAGTCCGGTGCAGGCTGGTAGCCGTAGGGGAATTCCGCCGCGTCCACGCCCCGGTAAATGACCTCTATGTGGCTGGGATCGGTATCCGGGTAGTTACGCAGGATATAGTCGCGGATGGTGTTGGAGACGGCGATGATGCGCTCGCCTTGCAGCATCACCCGGCTGTAGCGGTTGACCGAATACAGCCCGTGCACGGTGGTGACCAGCCGTGGTCGCGTGGCCGGGTCCATGCCGCGCCAGGCCAGGTAAGCCACCCATGCCGGCATGCGCGAGCGCACATGCAGGATGTCCACCTCATGCTCGATAAGAAAACGCCGCAGGCGCGGTACCAGGCGCAGCGTGAACAGCGATTTTTTGCCCACCGGCCAGGTGAAATGCGCCGCGCCCTCCGCTTCCAGTTGAGCCACCATGCGTCCGCCCGCCGACATCACCAGCGCACGATGTCCGTGCTGCACCAGATGGCGCGCCACTTCCAGCGTGCCGCGCTCCACCCCGCCGCCCTGGAGTGCGGGCAGGATTTGCAGGACGGTGAGGAGTTTATCGCTTGGCTTAACGGGGGGCACGGCCTTTGCGCGCCGTTTCTGCAGGAGGTACGGTGAGGCTGGGTAAGTGTTTCATGAGTTGAACCAACGACAATAACGCATCGTTGACTGCCTTGTCGTTTGGAAATACTTTTGCAAGTTCAGGTGATAGCTTAACCAGGTTTGTTCCTTGCAAGACTTGTTCGTAGTATTTGCCTCTGACGCCACCCTTAAGCTCGGAAAGCTTGTATTCCTGGCGCAAGGTGTCTTTCTCAGTTTCCTTCTGCATAGATTTTCTGCTCCTCTCGCGTTGCTCTGCGTGCGCTGATAATTCGGATTTGGTCTGCTGCCTCGATATGGGAGACAACAAGCAAAAGCCTCTCGCTCGAAAGCCCGAACGTCAGGAAACGGGGCTCGCCGATCGAGTGGTCCGGGTCGGCATAAGTAATGGCCAATGGATCGAAAAATACCGAGCCCGCTTCATAAAATGATACGCCGTGCTTGCGTAAGTTCGCGGCGGCCTTTTTGGTATCCCAGCCAAAGTTCATTCGTGAATAATAGCCGACCGGGCGCGGATATGACAGAGGATATCGGGAAAAAGCCCGTGTAGGGCGGATTAGCGATAGCGTAATCCGCCGCATGGAGGCCGTGTTCTCGGTTTTGACAATGCCCACAACTACCACCAACGGCATTACATGGGTGAGATTGAAGTAGTCGAATTTATCAATTATGAAGCAACACAAGAAAGATTCCAGCAAGAGTGGCTGGAAATTGTTAACCGGACACGAGACATAAAACTATGACGAGGATCGTGATTCGTACGGATGATGCGGCGGGCTTCTTTTCGCGCGCCAAGGATGCGGCGCGGAAAGCCGATCAGGGCGCAGCGTTTGAAGGCAAGCTAACGCTCTCGTTCGAAGACCCGCAACAGATGTTCACCGTGCTCTCGGAAGCGCGCCGCCGTTTGATGCTTGAAGTGATGCACGAGCCCAGGACGATTAATGAGCTGTCTCACCGCCTGCATCGCAACCGCTCGGCTATCACCAAAGATGTCGGGCTGCTTGAGAAGATGGGGCTGCTTGTCTCGCAACGCCAGTCCAATCCGGGGCACGGGATTCAAAAAGTGGTGCGTTCCGTCGCGCCTAAAATCGAGATGGTGGCAACACTGGGGTGATTTTACGTGCATCACTGATGCTAGCCTACGTCTCTGCCCAGCGATAAGGCGCAATATCCAGCACCTGCGGCCTGCCCGCAATCAAATTCGCCAGAATTTGCGCGCTGGCCGGTGCCATGGTTACGCCGTAGCGAAAGTGCCCGGTGTTGGCGTAGAGATTTTCGACCAGTGGGTGGCGGCCTATCGTCGGGATATTATCCGGCGAGCCCGGCCGCAGCCCGCTCCAGTGTCGCACTACTGGCAGCGACCGCAGCGCGGGAAAAATATCGGTAGCCGTGCTGTAGAGCATTTGTCTGGCTGCTTCGGTGGTGCTTTTGTCAAAGCCGACATCTTCTATGGTGCTGCCCGCCAGTATGTGGCCGTCACGGCGCGGGATCAGGTAAATGCCCTGACGATAAACAATATGCGGCAACAATTCCGGTGCGGCTTTGAACAACAGCATCTGGCCGCGCATCGGTTTGATCGGCCAATGTGGCGCGATCTCGCCCAATATTGACTGGCTCCAGGCCCCGGCAGTAATGATATAGGCACTCGCCTGCTGTTTTCCCTGCGTTGTATCCAGATAATCAATGCGCGCGGGCTCGGCAAGCGCAACATGCGTGACCTCCACGCCTTCCTGCAGCTTGACGCCGGCATCCTGCGCGGCAACGCGTAATGCCTGTACCAGACGTGGATTGCGTACCTGCGCCACATCCGGCAGCCACAGCGCGCGGCTGTCCTGCGTTAGTCCGGGTATGCGCTGTTGCGCGGCTTCGTAGGCATGGCGCCAACCGTGTTGTACGCACCAGGATTCGGCAACAACCTCATCCATTGGTGGCAACGCCAGCATCCCGCTGGCCAGGAATTCCGGGTCGATACCGCTGATGGACATCAGATCAGCCGACCATTGCGGGTACAGTTGAACGCCCAGATCGCACAAGCTGGACACAGCCTCCGGATAGTTCCACGGCAGCAACGGCGACAAAATACCGCCACCAGCCCAGGAAGCTTCCGCCCCCGCCGCGCCGCGTTCCAGCACCGTCACGCTTGCACTGTGGCGTGCCAGTTCGAGCGCGCTGGATAAACCAATGACACCGCCGCCGATAATGATGAAATCAGGATTCAAGGTAGGGCAAGCATGGATAAAAATCTAAAGGTAGGCAGTTTTTAGCCGTTCATTCTAGCAAACCTGCCGCTCGTCGGGTGGCGCTGGTGGATTGCAAAACACCGGTCTAGGATTCAGGCTGTGAAAAAAGAAAACATTATGAACGGACAATTTAATCGGGGATTTACGCTGATAGAACTGCTCGTCACCATGGCGGTGGCGGCGATTCTTGTGAGCATTGCCGTGCCCAGCTTCCAGACTTTTTTCAACCGTAACCGCATAGCCGCTGTGACTAACGACTACATTACCGCCATCAATTATGCGCGTAGCGAGGCAATAAAAGGTGGCGCAATTACCACGCTGTGTATGTCCAACAGCGGTCTCGCATGCACAGGCAATTCTGGTTGGAGTAATGGCTGGATTATCTGGGTCGACCGCAATGGCAACAGCATTATGGATACTGGCGTGGTATCCGAGTTGATCCGCGCTCACGGGCCGATCAATGCCGGTGACGTGGCGATGGGCGGTACCAAGACCAGCTTTAGCTTCAACAGCCAAGGCGCCCTGACCACCACAACGGGTGGTGATACATTCAATATCTGTACACCCAGTGGTCTAACGTTTTCCAACAGCATTACCGTTGACCCTTCCGGTCATTTGCGACGCGTCGCCAACCCCGGTCTTGCAACTTGTCCGTAACGGAGTGAGCCACATGCGGCAACAAGGATTTACCTTATTGGAAGTGCTGGTGGCCATGGTCATTGTGTCCATTGGCCTCGTTGGCCTTGCGGGGCTGATGATGACCAGTGCCAAGAACAATCAGAGCGCCTTTTATCGTTCGCAGGCGAGTTGGTTGAGCTATGACATCATCGACCGCATGCGTGCTAACCGCACGCCGGCTCAAAATGGTGCATATGATATCGCTCTTGGGGTTGCGCCAACTGGCTGTGGTTCAGGGGTAGCGGTTTCCGATGATCTGTGTCAATGGAATACGGAGCTGCAAACCGCTCTGCCAACCGGCAAAGGGTCAATTGTAGTATCCGGAAGCGTTGCAACTGTCACTGTAAGTTGGGATGACAGCCGCGGGCTGGGGAGATATGCAAATTTTACCGGCAACCAGGCCCAATCCATTTCAATACAGACACAACTATGAACGTTAATCGACTCTTACCATTGCGTCAGACCGGTCTCAGCCTGGTCGAACTGATGATTGCCATCACCATCGGCTTCATCGTTGTGGCGGGCGTGGGCTACCTGTACTTGGGCAGCCGCCAGACTTTTAACACCCAGGACAGCCTGTCCGCCATCCAGGAAAACAGCCGCTTCGCACTGGACACGATGAGCCATGATATTCGCATGGCCGGCTATATGGGATGCGGCAATCTTGCCACTACTACGCCCGGTAACATTACTGCCGCTCCCACAATTGCCCCGGTGACGCCCGGCACCGCCTTGCAGGTATTTCCAGGAGGTGCAGGCTGGACTGCTCCTGCTGGTGTTGCCTGGATGGCCGGAGACGTATTGCGAATTTCCGGGGCTGACCCTTCCGGAGTATCTCTTACTGGCCCGGTGCTTCCGGGTTCCACTGCTGTTGTTCATGTTGCTGGTAATCCTGGTAACTTTCAGGCTAACGACGTTTTATTGATTAGTGACTGTACGAATGCGGTGATATTCGTAACGAATGGTGTATCGAGCTCATCTGGGATAGTCTCCCTTGCGCATGGGAGCAGTGTAAATAGCGTACCTTATCTTTCCGCTACCTATGCATTTAACCCGCCAACGACGGTGCCCGGAGCACAAGTTTACGCTTTCCGGCAGACGGATTATTTTGTGGGCTGTCCCACGGCATCATTGTCAGGCGGTCAGTGCAGCGTGCCTCTGGCGCTGTATCAGGTGATCAACAACGGCGTTCCCCAGGCGCTTGTGGATAACGTGGAAAACATGGGCTTTTTGCTGGGGATGAATGCCAGTGTGCCGCCTGCGCCGCCGCTTGTGGGGAGCTATCAATCTCCTGCCGTGGTCGCGGCGGCCGGTACGTGGGCTAATGTGCTCACAGTACAAGTGCATCTGCTGATGGTGGGTGGCCCGGCCAATGAAGGGCGCAGCAACGTTGCCGTAACCTCTCAGCCGTACAGTTTCATCGTCAATGGAACCACCTACGCAACCTACCCGGCGGACCGGCGCATGCGCCAGGACGCTACCGCTACCATCGCCATACGCAACCGCCTCCCCTAAATCATGGATAAATTGCTTATTCCTTCCAGACAAACAGGCATGGCCTTGATCATGAGCCTGATCTTTTTGGTGCTGCTGACTCTGCTGGCTGTCTCGGCAATGCATGGCACTATCCTGCAAGAGCGCATGGCCGGGAATACGCGCGATCGCATGCTGGCATTCCAGGCAGCTGAGACGGCTCTGCGTGCAGGAGATGCTCTGCTGGGCAATCCGGGTCTTCCACCTAGCGGGCCGGGAATCTATATGGTGCCGGGCACTTCACCCGCTGCCGGATTTACTTCCGTGCAGCAATGGGATACCGCCTATCCCTGGACCACTAGCTCAGCGACGATTAGCGGGAGTCTCACCGGTCTGGCGTTACAACCCCTTTACGTGATCGAGCGGCTTACCACCGCACCCTGTAATGGTATGGGAAGTCACGGTTTTGGCCCGCTGAATGGCCGAGGCTACTACCGCATCACCAGCCGCGGGGTGGGTGCTACTACCACTGCTGCGGTGATTCTCCAGGAAATTTACGTTCGTTGCTCATAGGGGGAAGAAATGAAATCGCATAGCTTATTGCTTATTGTATTTTTAGGGGTATTGGGCACTACTACCTCTGCCGTCGCCATGATGCGCGCACCGGGCAGTCCCGGTTCCCTGGCACAACAGAAGCCACAGCATGAGACAAAAAAACACCCGGCAGGCAAAACACCGTCATCCCAACAGCAAAACTATCCGACAGTGCCGGTCAAGCAAAACCGATAAATCCATGTTTTACCCTTGAGCAAGGGAGCCATCATGAACCCATTACCCTCACGCGAATGTTCGGCAGCAAAGCCAGCGATCGGTCGGAACCTGTATGCAGTCATGCTGGCGGCAGTGCTGTCTCTGGCGGGCGCGGGAACGGCCTGCGCGGTGACCATTTCCAATACGCCGCTGTATCTGGGGACCAGCGCGCTGCCGAATGTGCTGTTGACGCTCTCCAACGCCCAGAACATGGACGAAAACGGCAATCCGGCCAACGGTATCCCGATCGGTGCGGCCATTGGCGGCAGCAGTCCGGACAGCAAGTCGGAAATTGCCCGCGCCGTGGTTCGCAATATGAGCACCAGCTATGCCGGACAGATCAATCTGGGGCTGATGACGTTTCAGCAGAACACGCCTGGTTCCCAGTATCTTTATAATTCTCTGTACGACGCCAGCTATGATCCAACCAAGTACGCCCCACCGCCGCCCTACGTGACGAAGAGTTCCAGCACCAAGAATTTCCGGATTACCAATCCTGCCGATACGGCTAACTATATCTATTACAACTGGGCGTCGCCTTTTTACGATACCTCGGCATACCCGTATAACTTTTGTTATTCCGATACGGCGAAATTCGACAATACGACCAATATTACTTCGCCATACGATAAGTACCGCTGTTTTAATACCAAAACAGGCACCAGTGACGGCATCGTCTCTCCATTGCCAGCGCCAAAATCGACATATCCTAACGCAACAGCCGCAGAGCAGGCTTATGGCTACCAGGGGGCTGTAATTTATCAGAATTATTTTCTTCCCACCGATACTGACTATGCTACCAACACCCTGGATTTCGGCGCTCGAGTACCTTCCATCTATACCTCCACAGCCTGGTTTTCCAACAGTTCACCCGGTGGTGGTTATTTGCAGGTACCGGTTGCGCCTTTGAATTCTTCTCAGCAAACCGTACTGAACAACAAACTGACTTGCAACGTGCCGACGGCCCCTAGCGGAGCCCCAAATCCCAATCCGACACCCACTTCAGGAGCTTGCAACAGCAACAGCAGCCCCACGGGCAGCAGTATACTGAATGCCGGGTTGACCGCGATCGAGGGCACACTGAAAGCAAACCAGCTCTATTTTTCTGGAGGGACCAGCTCTGCGCAGGGATTCGCCACCAATACCTTGCCCAATTCCTGCAATAAGAACTTTGCCGTGCTGCTGACCAATGGTCTGCCAAGTGTGACTGCCACAGGCACCACACCCAAATTACCCAATGGCCAGATAGATATCTGCACGCTGACCAGCCAGGCGGTGGCGGCGGCAACCAATCTGAAAAATTCCGGGGTGAATCTGTATGTCGTTGGCTACGCCATGCTGCCGCAGGTGCTACAGAACTATACGACGCTGTGTAACAACAACACGAATCCACTGGATCAACTGGCGAGCGCCGGCGGTACCGGCACGTCCTATTCCGCCAGCAATCCGGCCCAGTTGCAAAGCGCCCTGAATGGCGTATTTAACAGTATTGTCCAGTCAGCCGGGTCGTCTTCAGCATTGACCTCTAATTCCACCAGTGTCAACAGCAGCTCGTATGTCTATCAAGCGGGTTTCAACACCGCCGATTGGTCAGGAAATTTGCGCGCTTATCAGGTGACAGCGGGGGGCGCCAGCACTACACCGACGTGGGATGCGGCCAACCTGATGCCGGCTGCCGCATCACGATCCATTTTCACCTGGAACGGCAGTGCAGGGAAGGATTTTTCATGGGCTAATCTGACGGCTAACCAACAGTGCTATCTGGCTTCGCAGGCTTCGGGATGTACACTGACGGCGGCTCAGGCGACTACCGGCCAGAACGTATTGAACTACCTGCGCGGAGACGCCAGCCTGGAGCAGAAAAATGGAGGTGTCTACCGCAACCGTAGCACGTCGCTGGGTGATATCGTGGGTTCCAACCCGCTTTACATCAGCAATGAAGATTATGGCTATTCCTTCCTGTCGGGTTCGGAGGGATCTACCTATGCGGCTTTTGTCCAGAACAAGTCGACGAATCCCCCCATGCTCTATGTGGGTGCTAACGATGGCATGTTGCACGGCTTCAATGCGAGTACTGGAGTAGAAACATTTGCTTACATACCTGCGGCCGTGTATCCCCACCTGGCGGACCTGGCACAACCCAGTTACAACAGCAACCATGTGTTTTTCGTGGATGGTTCTTCGGCTAGCGAAGATGCGTATTACGCCAGTGCATGGCACACGCTTTTGCTGGGCACGCTGGGTTCGACCAGTGGTACGAATACAATATTTGCGTTGGATATCACCAATCCCGGCGGCATGACTGCAGGAAAGGCGCTCTGGGAATTCAGCGATGCCGGTGATTTGGGAAATACCTGGGGTCAAGGCACGATAGCACGCTTCAACGATGGTAATTATTACGCGGTGGTGAATAATGGCTATAACAGCGCCAACAAGCATGCAGTGCTGTTTCTGATTCAAGTTGATAACCCTTCCAATGTCATCAAGATCGATACCGGCGTAGGCGGGGGTAGTGTCGATAATGGACTGTCGCAGCCTACTTTGCTGGATGCGGACAACAATGGCACCATCGATGCGATTTACGCGGGGGATTTGCAAGGGAACGTGTGGAAATTCGATGTAAGCAGCTCCAATAAAAATCAATGGAAAGTCGCTTACACCAGCGGCAGCACCAAATTACCGCTGTTCAAGGCTGTTATCGGAACAACGGTACAGCCGATCACCACGCCATTAATACTGAGCACTTTGCCCAGCGGAGCATCGGGCACAACGATGGTTTTCTTCGGCACGGGGCAGTATTTGAATACAGCCGACCTTGGCAATACTGCGACTCAGAGCCTGTATGGTGTGCTGGACAATAGTACTTTCGCGTCGGGTGCCTTTAGCGGCGGAACCAGCAACTTCAGCCGCACTACCCAAGTGAGCGGGGTCAATGTGTTGGTACAACAGTCCATTATTTATGAGTCTACCCAGACACGGGCGGTGAGTAGCAATAGCGTGAATTATGCGGGTGGTGCCTTGGGCTGGTATATGGATTTGCTACAGCCGCCAAATGCCACCCAGCAGGGTGAACGCGTAACCAGCCAGGCGCTCCTGCGTTCCAGTCGCGTGGTTTTCGTTACCAAGATTCCTGCAACGGGAACTTGCGTGAGCGGCGGGAATAGCTGGGTTATGGAATTGGATGCCGCGACGGGCGGTTCCCCCGGTTACACCTTTATGGATCTTAATGGGGATGGAGCATACAACAGCAGCGACGATCTAACCTTGTCCAATGGAACCAGCGCCGTGGCTATCGGCGTTAAAATCAGCAATAATTTTGGCAGCACGCCGGTATCCTTGTCTAATGGAGGCTCTTCTACCACGATATCAGGCCTCTCAGGAGGAGGGACGACTCAGAGTGGTGGCGTGAATAATAAAGGACAATCTCTCCCTGATACATTAAATGTCTTGGGTAGCCCGCGTGCCTCATGGAGCCAGATAAAATGATTAAAATCAATCGCGTACAAATGGGATTTACCCTCATCGAATTGATGATCGCAGTAGCGGTCATCGGTATTCTTGCCGCGATTGCCTACCCTAGCTACACACAATATGTGCAACGCGCGCGCCGGTCGGAAGCCAAGGCGGTTCTGCTCCAGGATGCGACCATCCTGGAACGGAATTTCACCACGGCGAACCGTTACGACAATACACAACTCAATGGCGGCGGTACTGCCACCAGCGGGCTGATTATTGCGCAGGCACCCACCAGCGGTACCGCCAACTATGCGATAGTCGTGACTTTTAACACAGCGCCAGCGACTGATTTTACTCTGACAGCAACACCTACCGGTTCCATGGCTGGAGATGCCTGTGGGAAGTTTACATTGGATAATGCTGGCGTGCAGGGGGTAACTGGAGGGACGCTTTCGGTGGCGGAATGCTGGAATCGCTGAGCCGGGTTTCGTTAATGGGAAGGGCAGGAACCAGCCGCCTTCGGCGATCAGATTTGTTGAAATAATTCCTCCGCCAATGGAAACGCCACGCTCTCGGCAGCGCCACTTACCTCACACCCTGTAGGAGCGGCTTTAGCCGCGATAGCCTTGGTTCGCGGCTAAAGCCGCTCCTACATCGGGCGCGATTGGTTCGCTTTTTATTGCGAATTGGAATACAGGCCGGCAGTCTACGTAGGCATCCGGCGCAATGCCCTTCGGTTATTGCGCCCTACTCACCGGCTGAATCAATCCCTTCGGCAGCGGGAAGACGACGCTTCCCGCGATGCCGTCCATCTCGGAAATGTTCTCCACACCCAGCGACCTGAGCCGGGCGATGACTTCCTGCACCAGCACATCCGGGGCGGAGCGCCGGTGGTTGGAATCAGAGCTGCTGGGGGAGCCGACCACAGTATTGCCGTATAGGTGTCTGCTTGGTAGTATATGCCTAAACATATGCCACGCTGTCCCAACAAGGAGACCACCATGTTAACCGAACGTCATGTACGTCTATTCAAGAACGGTCGTAACCAGGCGATACGCATTCCCCGCGAGTTCGAACTGCCGGGTACTGAAGCCATCATCCGCAAAGAAGGGGATCGCTTGATCATTGAGCCGCTCACGCGCCGTTCGCTGCTGGGGTTGCTCGCCGGATGGGAACCGATGGAAGAGAATTTCCCCGCTGTCGAGAATTTGCCTGCCGAACCTGTGGAACTCTGAGATGGCAGGCTATCGCTATCTGCTTGATACCAACATCCTGAGTAGCCTTCTCAAGCAACCGGCTGGGGCGGTAGCCAGCCGAATCAATGCAGCCGGTGAAGACGCAATTTGCACCAGTGTCGTGGTCGCCTGTGAGTTGCGCTACGGTGCGGCAAAGAAAGGGTCTCAAATCTTGTCGGACAAGATCGAGCAGTTGCTGTCCGCGATTGAGGTGCTGCCGCTCGAAACCGGGGCTGACGGGAAATATGCCGAAGTACGCTCGGTGCTGGAGAAACTTGGCACGCCAATTGGCGCGAACGACTATCTGATCGCAGCCCACACGTTGTCGCTGGGGCTCACTTTGGTGACGGATAACATGGGTGAATTTATCCGGGTTGCCGGTCTTAATGTCGAGAATTGGCTGGAACCTTTGATCGGCGCTGATTAATTCCGTGAAGTAAACCCCCGGCTTTGCCGGGGGACTCCAAAAGGTTTGACCGATACGACGGTCAATTGGACGCTCCTGATCTCGACCAAGAGAGAAGGAGAGCACCATGAAGGAGTACCAAAGTCTTGCGCATACGCGATGGGATTGAAAATATCACATCGTCTTCATACCGAAGCGGCGTAAGAAGAAGTTGTTTGGGGCGTTGCGACGTCATCTTGGGGAAGTATTCCGGGAGTTGGCGCAGCACAAGGAAAGTGCGGTAGTGGAAGGTCATCTGATGCCGGATCACGTGCACATATGCCTGAGCATTCCGCCGAAATACGCGGTATCGAACGTGGTGGGATATATCAAAGGCAAGAGTGCGATCACCATCGCCCGACGGTTCGGTGGTCGGACACGGAACTTCACAGGCGAAGTATTTTGGGCACGCGGTTATTTTGTTTCAACGGTTGGGCTTGATGAAGCGATGGTCAGAGCGTACATCCGTAATCAAGAAGCAGAGGATGAGCGCTACGATCAGATGAAACTGGGCGTGTAGCCGCCTTGGGCGGCTCATGGTTTTAGAGCGCCTTTGAGGCGCTCACCTAATAAACCCCCGGCTTTGCCGGGGGTCACTTAATTCCATACCGCATTAAAAATAGCGTTTTTGTAGGAGCGGCTTTAGCCGCGAACCAAGGCTATCGCGGCTAAAGCCGCTCCTACATCGGGCGCGATTGGTTCGCTTTTTATTGCGAGTTGGAATACAGGCCGGCAGTCTACGTAGGCATCCGGCGCAATGCCCTTCGGTTATTGCACCTTACTCACCGGCTGAATCAATCCCTTCGGCAGCGGGAAGACCACGCTTTCCGCGATGCCGTCCATCTCGGAAATGTTCTCCACACCCAGCGACCTGAGCCGGGCGATGACTTCCTGCACCAGCACATCCGGAGCGGAGGCGCCGGCGGTGACGCCGATGCGGGTTTTTCCTGCCAGCCATTCCGCTTTCAGCTCTGTGGCGTTATCCACCATATAGGCATCCACCCCCAGGTTCTGCGCCACTTCGCGCAGGCGGTTGGAGTTCGAGCTATTCGGTGAGCCGACCACGATGACCAGGTCGCATTGCTTGGCCAGCGCCTTGACGGCATCCTGGCGGTTTTGCGTGGCATAGCAGATGTCGTCTTTTTTCGGGCCGACGATGTTGGGGAAACGCGCCCGCAGCGCTTCGATCACCCGTGCCGCATCGTCTATCGAGAGCGTGGTCTGGGTGACGAAGGCCAGCTTGTCCGCATCCTTTACTTGCAGCTTCGCCACGTCGTCCGGTGTTTCCACCAGATACATGCCGCCGCTTGATTGTCCCATGGTGCCTTCGACTTCGGGGTGGCCCTTGTGGCCGATCATGATGATTTCCAGGTCCTTGGCGCGCATCTTGGCAACTTCGACGTGGACTTTGGTCACCAGCGGGCAGGTGGCATCGAATATCATCAGGCCGCGCGCTTCGGCTTCACGCCGCACCGCCTGTGATACCCCGTGGGCGCTGTAGATCAGCGTGCTGCCGGCGGGCACTTCCGCCAGATCCTCAATGAAAATCGCGCCCTTGGCCTTGAGGTCATCGACCACGAACTTGTTGTGCACGACTTCGTGGCGCACGTAGATCGGGGCGCCAAAGCGTTCCAGAGCGCGCTCGACGATTTCAATGGCGCGATCCACTCCGGCGCAAAAGCCGCGCGGATTGGCGAGAAGGATTTGGGTGTGGATGGTCATGGGGGTCTGCCCGGAAATGGTTAGTAATGATAGCGGCATTGGGCGGTCAGCAGGCAGCTATCCTCGATTGCATAAACCAGACGATGCTCATCGTTAATCCTGCGTGACCAGAATCCAGCCAGGTTGTGGCGTAGCGGTTCGGGTTTTCCGATACCATCGAAGGGTGAGCGTGTGATGTCATGGATTAGCGCATTGATCCGCTTGAGCGCCGCTTTATCTGTTTGCTGCCAGTAGAGGTAATCCTGCCATCCCTGTTCGGCAAATTTAATCTGCATCGGGTAGCAGCTCGCGTTTGACGCCCGCGCCACTTCTTAATTCATCCACCGCAGCCATCAGGCGGCGCGCGTTTTCCGGGCTGCGCAGCAAATATGCCGTTTCTTCCAGTGCGTTGAAATCCGCGAGAGACATCATCACCACTGGTTTGCCATTCTGGCGCGTTACCAGGACCGGTGCGCAATCGTCATTCACTTTGTCCATCACATCGGCAAAGTGCTGGCGTGTGTAGCTGTAGCTGATGGCATCCATTTTTGTCTCACAATGCTATTGTACTAATATTTGTACAATAACTTTTTCCCGGTGGCGTGTCAATCTCGAGGTTGACGGCAAATCTCGACGACTTCAACCTCAAACTCGATCGGCAAGCCGGCCAGCAGGTGGTTGAAATCCACGCTGGCGTGGGTGTCCGTCAGCGCCAGTATACGTCCGGCCAGGGTGCTGCCATTGGGCAGGCTGAATTCGATGACGCTGTCCGCCATAGGCGGCTTATCGGGCTGGAAATCGCTCAGCGGGAGCGCTTGCACCAGCTCTGGATTGTGTTCGCCGAAGGCCTGCAAGGGGTCGAGCTGGAACACATGGTGTTCGCCCGGTGCGATGCCAATGAGCCAATATTCGAGATTTGGCGTCAGAGTGCCGTCGCCCAGGGTTAAAGTAATCGGCGCGTCGCCAAAGCTGCTATCCACCTCGGTATCTCCATTGGCCCGCAGGGCAAAATGCAGGGTGAGGGTGTCGCCGGGCTGAACCTGCCGCAGCGTATCGCTCATGGTTTGCGCGGTTTTTTAAAGCTGTCCCAGACCAATAAAGCTGCACCAATGGTAATAGCTGAGTCGGCCACATTGAACGCCGGCCAGTAGTGCTGATTGATGTGGAAAGACAGGAAATCCACCACGTAGCCATGCTGGATGCGGTCGATCAGGTTGCCGAGCGCGCCGCCCAGAATCAGGCTGAGGCCAAGTTTGAACAGCGCACTGCCGGATTCGCGCCGCAGCAGATAGATGATGATGGCCGATGCGATGACCGCTGTGCTGATGAAAAACGCGCGTTGCCAGCCGGCCTGATCCGCAAACAGGCTGAATGCCGCGCCGGTATTGTGGGCGCGCACCAGATCGAAAAATGGCGTGACGGTGAGGTAATCACCCAGCATGAAAATCTGCGTAATCGCGTATTTGCTGAGCTGGTCGAGGGCGATGATCAATCCGGCCACGACGAGCCCCTGCTTGAGTCTAGGCATGCTGTCTGTCCTCGCCTGTGGCAAAAAGATTACTGTAACAACGCCCGCACAAAGCGGGATGATCCGCGTGGCTGCCGACATCGCTGCGATAGTGCCAGCAGCGTTCGCATTTGGGATGGGCGCTGGGCACTGCGCTGACGGAATTGGCGGCGGCCTGCGTCACCGTGGCGGCAGAGGTAATCATCACGAAGCGCAGGTCGTCACCCAGATCGGCCAGCGCCTGATATTGTTCATCGTCGGCTTGAATCGACACTTCCGCCTGTAGCGAAGAGCCGATATCGCCGGCGATGCGCAGGGTTTCCAGATGTTTGCGCACGTCGGCCAGCGTGCTGCGGATCAGCGGCCATCTGGCGGCCAGTTGCGACGCGTCTGCAGCCACCGGCAGGTCGTGCCACTGATGCAGGAAAATGCTGTCGTTCTCGTCGTGCGCCAGCAGTTGCCATACCTCTTCGCCGGTAAAGCTCAGGTACGGCGCCATCAGTCGCACCAGCGCGTGGGTAATGTGATGCAGTGCATTCTGTGCCGAGCGCCGCGCATGCGAGCCGGCGGCTGTGGTGTAGAGCCGATCCTTGAGGATATCGAGGTAAAAGCTGCCCAGGTCTTCCGAGCAGAAATGATGCAGACGCTGCACCGCATGGTGGAATTCGTAACGGTCGTAGGCGGCCAGTAATTCAGTCTGGAATTCACCCAGCATCACTATCGCGTAGCGGTCGATTTCCAGCCAGTCGTCCACAGGTAAAGCATGCTGGGCCGGATCGAAATCGGCCAGGTTGGCGAGCAGGAAGCGTAGCGTGTTGCGGATGCGGCGGTAGGCGTCGGCCACACGCTTGAGGATCTCGTCGGAAATGGTCAGCTCGCCGGAATAGTCGGTGGACGCCACCCACAGGCGCAGGATGTCGGCGCCGTAGGTGTCCATGATCTTTTGCGGGGCGACGACATTGCCCTTGGACTTGCTCATCTTGTGGCCCTTGGCATCCACCACGAAGCCGTGGGTGAGCAGGGCGCGGTACGGCGCACGGCCGTCGGTTGCGCAGCCGGTGAGCAGGCTGGACTGGAACCAGCCGCGATGCTGGTCCGAGCCTTCCAGGTAAAGATCGGCAGGGTAGGCGAGTTCGGGGCGTTGCTTGAGCACGCAGGCGTGGGTCACGCCGGAGTCGAACCACACGTCCAGCGTGTCGGTGATTTTCTTGTACTGGCTGGCTTCGTCGCCCAACAGTTCAGCGGAGTCGAGGCTGAACCAGGCTTCGATGCCGGTCTGCTCCACGCGCAGCGCGGCGGCTTCGATCAGCTCTGCGGTACGCGGGTGCAACTCACCGCTTTCCTTGTGCACGAACAGCGGCATCGGCACGCCCCAGTTGCGCTGGCGCGATACGCACCAGTCGGGGCGGTTTTTCATCATGGCTTCGAGGCGGGCACGGCCCCATGCCGGGAAGAATGCGGTGTTGTCCACTGCGCCGATGGCGTGATTGCGCAGACTCACGCCATCCGCGCCGGTCTTGTCCATGCCGATGAACCACTGATGCGTGGCGCGGAAGATGATCGGCGTCTTGTGCCGCCAGCAGTGCGGGTAGCTGTGCAGCAGTTTTTCATTGGCGAGCAGCAGGCCGCTGGCGGACAGGATTTCGACCACGGTCTTGTTGCCTTGCCACACCGTCTGTCCGCCGACCAGTGGGATGCTGTCGAAGAACTTGCCATCATCGCTCACCGGATTGTCCACTGCCAGCTGATACTTCAAACCGATCTGATAGTCGTCCACGCCGTGCGCGGGCGCGGTATGCACCAGGCCGGTACCGGCCTCCAGGGTGACGTGCTCGCCGCAGATGACGGGTACGCTGCGGTCGAGGAAAGGGTGGCGCAGTTGCAGGTGCTCCAGCATGCTGCCCTTGCACTGGCCGAGCACCTCCACGGACTCGAAGCCATAGCGCTTGATCGATGCTTCCGCCAGATCGCGTGCCAGGATCAGGAGGCCTTTCGGCGTCAGGATCAGGTCATAAATGAAGTCAGGGTGAACCGACACCGCCTGGTTGGCGGGCAAGGTCCACGGCGTGGTGGTCCAGATCACCGCATACACCGGCCCGGTGAGTTTGGGCATGCCCAGCCGCTGCGCGAAATCCGCGTTATCGGCGACCTGAAACGCCACGTCGATGGCGGCCGAGGTCTTGTCCTCGTATTCCACTTCGGCCTCGGCCAGCGCAGAGCCGCAGTCCACGCACCAGTGCACCGGCTTGGCGCCCTGGTAGAGATAGCCGTTGGCTAGGATATGCCCGAGCTCGCGCATGATGCCGGCCTCGAAGGCGAAGTCCATGGTGCGGTAGGGATGATCCCAGTCGCCGAGCACGCCGAGGCGGATGAAATCGGCCTTCTGGCGCTCGATCTGGGTCGCGGCGTATTCGCGGCACAGCTCGCGGAAACGCGCGGCAGGGATGGCCTTGCCGTGCTGTTTTTCCACCTGCAATTCGATCGGCAGCCCGTGGCAGTCCCAGCCCGGCACATAGGGTGCATCGAAGCCGGCCAGGGTCTTGCTCTTGACGATGATGTCCTTGAGGATTTTGTTCACCGCGTGGCCGATGTGGATGTCGCCGTTGGCGTAGGGCGGGCCGTCGTGCAGGATGAATTTGGGGCGCCCGGCAGCGGCTTTGCGGATTTGCTGGTAGCGCTGTTTCTCGCGCCACTGAGCCAGCCAGCCCGGTTCACGCTTGGCAAGATCGCCGCGCATGGGGAAGGGCGTATCGGGTAGGTTCAGGGTGTTTTTATAGTCAGTCATTTGATTGGCTGCAGAGGTGGCATAAATGGTAATTGGTGTTTAGTCGTAGTGATAGCGGCACGCCACGATCGCCAGGTCTGCGTTGTCCGCTGCATAAACCAGCCGGTTCTGCTCGTCGATGCGGCGTGACCAGAATCCACTCAGGTTTTCCCTCAACGGTTCCGGTTTGCCAATACCCGTGAACGGGTTATGCATGGCATCCTGGATCAGCGCATTGATGCGTTTGAGCGTTTTTCGATCCTGCGTTTGCCAATAGAGATAGTCATCCCATGCGGCGGCTGTCCATACCAGGCGTTCAGGCATCCACGAGGTCTTTCACCTTCGTTTTTCCTTTGCGTAATTGCTCGATCGAACGAGCGAGATGTGCGGCGTTGGCGGGCGTTTTCAGCAGGTGAACTGTCTCCATCAGGCTATTGAAGGTATCGAGCGACATGACCACGGCGTCGGCATCGTCGCGACGGGTGATGACGGCGTAGTCAGCGTCTTCCACAACCTGGTCGATCACGCGTTTGAGGTTGTTGCGCGCGTCGGAGAAATTGATAATGTGCATGGCCGTATACCTGTTCAAATTACTGTACAAGTTTAATCGGGTTTGGCTGGTATGGCAAGCGGTGCTGGCGCCTGTGAGGCAGCCCGGAAATACTGCCTGGCATTTTCTGCATCGCGGCCAATCTGATTAATGAGCGTGGGCAGGTCGGGATATTTTTCCTCGTCGCGCAGCCTGGCCAGAAAATCCACGCACACGTGCTGACCGTAGATGCTGCGGTCGAAGTCCAGCAGATGTGCTTCCAGCACCGGCCGGCCGTTTTCCTTGACCGTGGGGCGCACGCCCAGGCTGGCCACGCCGGGCAGCGGCGCATCGGCCAGTCCGCGCACTTGCACCACGAAAATCCCGTTCAGTGGCGGGCGATTGTGCTTGATTTGAATGTTGGCAGTGGGGAAGCCGATTTCGCGCCCCAGTTGATCGCCGCCGACCACTCGCCCGCAAATGCTGTAAGGCCGCCCCAGCAGCCGTGCGGACAGATCAAGATCGCCGGTCGCCAGCGCCTCGCGTACCGCAGTGCTGGAGATGCGCAATTCGTCCAGCGTCACACTGCCCATCGCAACAACTTCGAATCCTGCCGTTATGCCATAGGCCTGCAGCATGGCGATATCGCCGCTGCGCCGCGCACCGAAGCGGAAATCGTCACCAATCAGCAGGAACCGGGTCTGCATTCCGGCAACCAGAACGCGTTCGATAAAGGCTGCCGCTGCGAGCTGTGAAAATGCCTGATTGAAATTGCAGATATGCACGTGCTCGATCCCGCATTCACGCAGCAATTGCAACTTTTCGCGCAGGCTGGACAGGCGCGCAGGGGCTTTGTCCGGTGCAAAAAATTCGCGTGGATGCGGCTCGAATGTAATCGCGCATGACACCAGACCGCGTTGTTTGGCAGCCTCAACCAAATGGCGCAACATCGCCCGGTGACCGAGGTGGACACCGTCGAAATTGCCTATCGTCACCGCGCTGGGCTGGTTGACGGCAGGCGCTATGCCGTGAGTAATGCGCATTGCGAAATGGATGGAAACAGTCTGAAAATAGGGGATTTTAGCGGTTGCGCGGCGCGCTGGTCAAAGCTATTCACTGGTCCGTGCTATTCGGCGATGCGGCGCATGAATTGGATCGGGCGCATGCCCAACGCCCATAAAGCGCCAAAATAGCTTCCTGCGCCCAACACCACCAAGCCGCTCAGATGCGCGAAGCGCTGCAGAGCATGCATATGCAGCCAGTTTGTTTCTCCTGCCATACCCCACCATAGCAGCAGGCTCATCACGCCGAGCGCAATACCTATTTTAAGGAAAAACGCATACCAGCCGGGTAACGGTTGATAAATGCCCTGGCTGCGCAGTTTCCATAGCAACAGCGAAGCATTCAGGCAGGCACCCAGACCGATGGATAAGGCCAGGCCGGCGTGTTGCAGTTTCCATACGAACATCAGATTCATGGCCTGAGTGGCAAACAGGGTGATCACGGCTATTTTTACCGGGGTGCGGATATTCTGGCGTGCGTAAAACCCCGGTGCGAGAATCTTTACCATGATCAGGCCCAGCAATCCCAGACTATAGGCGACCAGTGCCTGGCGCGTCATGAAAACATCGTTGGCATTGAAATGACCATACATGAAGAGGGTGCTGATCAAGGGTACTGCCAGTATCGCCAAGGCGGCTGCCGCGGGCAGGGCCAGCATCAGGGTGAGGCGTAGCCCCCAATCCAGCAGCTGCGAATACTGAGTAGGGTTGTTATCGGCGTAATGCTTTGCCAGGCTGGGCAGCAAAATGGTGCCCAGTGCCACGCCCAGCATGCCGGTGGGAAATTCCATCAGGCGATCCGCGTAATACAGCCAGGACACGCTGCCCGATGCCAGGAAGGAAGCGAAGATGGTATTGATGAGCAGCGACAATTGCGCGATGGAAACGCCGAACAGCGCTGGTCCCATCAGCTTGAGGATGCGCCACACCCCTTCATCATGCAGTTCAAGCCGAAAGCGTGGCAGCAAACCCAGTTGCTTGAGAAAAGGTAGCTGTAACAATAGCTGCAGGATACCGCCCGCTATCACGCCCCATGCCAACGCCATGGCAGGAATGGCAAAGTGCGGTGCCAGCCACAAGGCCGCCGCAATCGTCGCGATATTGAGCAGGACGGGCGTGAATGCGGGAACAGAAAAACGGCTATAGGTATTCAGTATGCCGCCTGCCAGCGAGACCAGCGAGATCAGCAGGATGTAAGGGAAAATGATGCGCAGCATGGATACGGTCACTGCGAATTTTTCCGGTTCTGCAGCGAATCCGGGTGCGCTGATGTAGACCACGAGCGGCGCAGCAAAGACGCCGATGATGGTTACCACCAGTAAGGCGAGAAACAATAGGGTGGCGACATGGTCCACCAGTCGTTGCGTATCTTCGTGCCCACGGCGGTTTTTATACTCGGCCAGAATGGGTACGAATGCCTGTGAAAACGCCCCTTCTGCGAACAGGCGCCGCAACAGATTGGGAATTTTGAAAGCAACGAAGAACGCGTCCGTATAAATGCCTGCACCAAAGGCACGTGCAATGACCGCATCACGGATAAAGCCGAAAATGCGTGACAACAGGGTCATGCTGCTGACTTTGGCGAGTGATCTAAGCAGGTTCATGGATTCGGCAAGCGGGTGCGAAACAGCCGCAATGGTATAGGGGGCAAGACGAAAGTCCAAATATTGACGGCATATTAATGGCTGATATTTTAGTTGTTTATCGTTTTTGCCATGAAAAATATTGCGGCCGGCATGCATTCCCTGTAAGAATGAGCGCTCTTTCCCAACAACCCGACAGGAATTACCCCATGAACAAAGCTGAACTGATCGATGCAGTTGCCACAAAAACCGATAGCACCAAGGCTCAGACAGCCGCCATGCTGGATGCCTTGATGACCACTGTCCAGGAAGCTTTGACCAAAATGGATGCAGTGCAATTGGTTGGTTTCGGCACTTTCGCAGTAACCGAGCGTGCAGGTCGCGAAGGCCGTAACCCGGCAACCGGCAAAACCATCACTATCCCGGCCAAGAAAGTAGTCAAATTCAAAGTGGGTAAATCCATGGCGGATGCGGTGGCAAATTCCAAGGCCAAAGCCGCCAAAAGTTAAGACCGGCCAACGAATGTCATCGGCTTTAGACAGTACGTCATCTGCCGGAATATAAAGCACATGAACAATCTGTTTAAAACAGCCATTATCTGGCTACTGCTGCTCTGCGCACCCGTTCAAGGGTTCGCAGCTGTAGCCGTGATGTCGCATCATTCCGGGCATGAAATACCCATGCATACGGCAACCCAGGCCATGGCGCATGCAGATTGTTGTGCCAACACCAGCAATAAGCACGATGTTGCCGGCTCATGCAGTTCCTGCCTGGGCGGTTGCGTGAGTGTGACCTTTGCGCCTCCTGTTTTCATGGTTTCTGCTGCCCCGGTTTACGCCAGCGAAGCCATTCCATTCCGCTCCCTGTTATTCCACAGTTTCGTTTCGGCAACGCTGGAACGCCCCCCGCAAGCTTCTTTCGTCTGATTAACGAGCGCCGTGTTTGCATGCGCCTGTTCCGGCGCTTGCTGCGCATTCGAGATATTGATTTTGCATCGCACTGGTTGCAAAGCACGATTGTGTTGACGAGACGAACGAGGATTCCCATGAATTCATTTAAAGCATTTACCTGCGCGGCGCTGCTGTTCGCAGTGCCCTCCATTGCGCTGGCGCAGGGCGAATCTGGTGCCGGCGGCATGCCTGACCCCGCCGATGTGCGGGCAAAGGTACCCGTGATGCATTATCAATCACCGTTAGATGACTACCGTGTCATCGCTGATGACGCTGACTCACCAGCCAAAAATTGGCGTGCTGCCAACGATCACGTCGGTAAGGAAGGCGGGATGGGTGGTATGGATATGTCGGGTGATACCGGCAAACATGAACATCACCAGCATGGAGGCACACCATGAACTTCGCCATATTATCGCAACGAACAATGCTGGGTGTGGTATTGGCGCTCCTGTTAGGCGGTTGCGCGACGTTTTCCAGCGACGGCGGTTTTGATTCGGTGTCGAAAATTGCCGAGTCGCGGCTGGGCAAGACTGTCAAACCCATTCGTAGCAATGAGGACTCACAGGTAATCGATGCTTCCATTAAAACCCTGCTGGAAAAACCGCTGACCGTGGATGACGCGGTACAAATTGCGTTGTTGAATAACCGCGGCCTGCAGGCAGGCTATGCTGAACTGGGTATTGCGGAAGCCGATCTGGTTCAGGCGGGCCGTTTGCAAAATCCGCGTTTTGATTTCAAGCATGTCACCCAGGGTGCGGATACGATCATCGAGCGCACCTTCACGCTGAGCCTGATCAATATCATCATGCTGCCGCAGGTCAGTCGCCTGGAACATCAACGTTTCGCAGCGGTGAAGTTGCATGTGGCCAATCAGGTGCTGCATCTGGCTGCCGACACGCGCAAGGCCTATTTCGAGGCCGTGGCCGCCCAGCAAAGTGTGATGTACGCCCGGCAGGTCAATGCGGCGGCGGAAGCAGGCGCCGAACTGGGGGGGCGCATGGCCCGGGTGGGCAACTGGAGCAAGCTGGACCAGCATCGCGAGCAGATGTTTTACGCCGATGCCACGGCAGCGCTGGCACGGGCCGAGCAGGAAGCGGTGAGGGCGCGCGAAAAACTGACGCGTCTGATGGGTTTGTGGGGCAGCGAGACGCAGTTCCAGTTGCCCGAGCGCCTGCCTGACCTGCCCGCCAAACCGCTGCAAGTGCAGGATGCCGAAGCATACGCCATCAAGAATCGCCTCGATATTCAGGCGGCCAGACAGCAGACGGCAAGTCTCGCGTCATCGCTCGGCCTCACCCGCACGACCCGCTTCATCAACGTGCTGGATCTGGGCTACGTGCGCAATACCGAGAGCGGGTTGCCGCGTGCCACAGGCTATGAACTCAGCCTGGAGATTCCGCTGTTCGATTGGGGCAGTGCGCGCGTGGCCAAGGCCGAAGCGATCTACATGCAGTCGGTCAATCACCTTGCCGAAACCGCCGTCAACGCCCGCAGCGAAGTACGTGAAAGCTACCTCGGCTATCGCAGCGCCTACGACCTTGCCAGGCATTACCGCGACAACATCGTGCCGCTCAGAAAACAGATCTCGGATGAGAACATGCTGCGCTACAACGGCATGCTCATCAGCGTGTTCGAGCTGCTGGCGGACGCGCGCGAACAGGTGCAGAGCGTGAATGGCTACATCAATGCGCTGAAAGACTACTGGGTCGCCCAGACAGATCTGACAGCCGCACTGGGCGGTAATCTGCCCGCCAATCTATCGAACAAGGAGTGACCATGACCAGTCGTCGAGATTTTTTATCCGCATCCGGTGCAGTACTGATGGGCGCCGCGATGGTAAGCCGGGCACAGGCCGCTTCGCTGCCGGAAGCCGTTACCCAAATGAACCCTGCCACCATGCCGCCGCTGGCGCCGCCGAATGGTCGTCCCTATAACCCGGTCGTCACGCTGAACGGCTGGAGCCTGCCCTGGCGCATGAAAAACGGCTGGAAGGAATTTCACCTGGTGGCCGAACCGGTGGTACGCGAGATCGCACCCGGCATGAAAGCCAATCTGTGGGGCTATAACGGCCAGAGCCCCGGCCCAACCATCGAGGTGGTGGAAGGCGACAAGGTGCGCATTTTCGTGACCAACAAGCTGCCCGAGCACACCAGCGTTCACTGGCATGGGCAGATTTTGCCCAACGGCATGGACGGCGTGAGCGGGCTGACGCAACCCGCAATCCAGCCCGGAAAAACCTTCGTCTATGAATTTGTTGCGCGCCACCCCGGCACATTCATGTATCACCCGCACGCCGATGAAATGGCGCAGATGGCGATGGGAATGATGGGGTTCTGGGTCACGCATCCGAAAAATCCCGGCTTCATGCCGGTCGACCGGGATTTCGTTTTCCTGCTCAACGCCTATGATGTCGAGCCGGGCAGCTACACGCCCAGGATCAATACCATGCTCGATTTCAATCTGTGGACCTGGAACAGCCGGGCGTTTCCCGGAATCGACCCGCTGGTGGTCAGAAAAGGCGACCGGGTGCGCATCCGCACCGGCAATCTGACCATGACCAACCACCCCTTGCATCTGCATGGCCATACCTTCGAAGTCACCGGAACCGACGGCGGCTGGGTGCCCAAATCGGCGCGCTGGCCGGAGGTGACCACCGATATCGCCGTCGGCCAGATGCGCGCCATCGAGTTTATCGCCGACGCGCCGGGCGACTGGGCGTTCCACTGCCATAAATCGCATCACACCATGAATGCGATGGGGCACAGCGTGCCGACCATGATCGGCGTCGATCAGAAAGGCATCGCCGAGAAGATCACCCAACTGGTGCCGGATTACATGGTGATGGGAGACAAAGGCGCTTCGATGGGCGGTATGGAAATGCCCATCCCGGATAACACCCTGCCCATGATGACCGGCCAGGGGCCGTTTGGCCCCATCGAAATGGGAGGTATGTTCACTGTCGTCAAAGTGCGTGAAGGCTTGGCGCGCAATGACTACAAAGACCCTGGCTGGTATCACCAGCCACCTGGCACGCAGGCCTACGAATGGACCGGTGAAATGCCCGCCGCACCCAGTGCACCCGTCAAGCTCGACGCCAAATCTATCTCCCCAGCGGGCGCGGAGCAGCCTGTATTGAATATCAAGCGGGGCGGAGTGCATGAGCACTGATTTTTGCTGAATGCGCTGAATGGAATTGCGCAATAGCGTTGCCGCAGCGGAAACTGGGCTGGCTTAAAAAAGCGATGGACCGGCCAGTAAAAGACCACCGGGGCGGCGCTTTTCGGTGTTGACCCGGCAGTGCAATCTGGCACTTGTAACGATAGTCTTGCCGTGTGCGGTTCCATGCCGGCACGAGTCGCACAGAACCCACACAAGATGCCGGATATACGACTGCACGCAAATTCCAACCAGCCAAAACTATCGATCAGTTTCCTTGATTTGGGGAAGCCCATATACGAAGGGTTGACAGCGGGGCCTCATAAGGGTTGTGCGTCCGTGTTGATGGATGGGTTAGCCGCATTTTGACCAGCCCCCTGCACTATTGAAAGTCCTTCCTCAGCACCCCACTCACGCAGAGCAAGCTCAGTTGCCTTGGCCTCATAGTCGTACCATGCCTGCAGGCAGCCCTTTCGCTCCAGCAAATCTTTGAACCTCCCGTAGGCCCCGCGCTGGCGAAAAATGTTTGCGACGGCTTGATAGGAGTCTGCGAGCTGCTCTTCAGCGAAAGTAAGGGCGAGATTTTTCCCCAGGTTCAGGTCATGCTTATTCGGTACCGCCACGTAAATGCTTCCGTCTTCGATGTTTTCGGGAAGCTCGCTATCGAGCTCGATTGTGCTTGACGACCAATGAATATTTCCAGTGATGCGGGACACGAAGGCATCGTTGTCAAAGGGCGACGAACTGACCCACTCGTAGGCGGCCAGAAGATCTTCGAACTTCACTGGAGCGCTTAGTGTCATGGTTTTCGGGCTAACGAGCTAAAGGGCTGCGCGCTTTTGCCCGCTTGAGCGTAGAGTTAGGGATGCTCTGAACAACGCCGTCTGCCGCGCAGCGGCAGACGGCTCCGCTTCAAATTTTCAAACGGCAGCGTGAAATGCTCAGGAAATGCAATTTTCCACGCTGCTTTTGGCGTTCTTCGC
>NZ_JBTSEG010000019.1:0-63773 GCF_054605375.1 Sulfuriferula sp.
TTGACCATGCGGACTACTTCCAATTTAAAACCGGCATCAAATTGCCTGCGTTGCTTGCCCATCCAGGTTTCCTCCATAGGTGAATGATCCACCTATCGGAGTGTCTGTGTAAATTAGACCACTACAGTCCAGCAAGAACAGCACAGACAGCCGGAGCGAAACCAGTCCTGCAGTCCACCGCCGAGCGCCTCAAGAAACTCGATGAACTTTTCAAGTCGGGCGCGATAACCAAGGGTGAGTACGACGCCAAGCGAAAGGAGATTCTTGATTCTCTTTGAAGACCCCACGCGCATAGGGACGCCCAGAGTGGCGCCCAACATGGCGGTCAAGCGGGACGCGCCACGAGGCCTTGCATTAACACATCCCCACCGGGCGATTCGGATAAGCGTTTTGTGCGTTTGGGCAAAACTTTCAGCCGCCGAATTATCGTAACGCACGCTTTCTCCCGCCCATGCTGGCTCGCTCGACTCACCCACCGTTTCATTCTGTCACGCGCCCGCTCTGCCAGCACCGCAATACCCCTACAAAAGCCCCGTGAATATTAGCGTTGCCTGATACCTGACGGGCGAGTAGAATTAGACTATTTCGCTCTAAATTTCGAGTTATCGCCAATGGACAGACAAAGCTGGCTGGAGGGTACCCTCTACCGCCCCGATTTCGAACAGGACAGTTGCGGCTTCGGCCTGATGGCTCAGCTGGATGACCAGCCCAGCCACTGGCTGGTGCAGACGGCGATTTCGTCGCTGGCCTGCCTGACGCATCGCGGCGCGGTGGCGGCGGACGGAAAATCCGGCGACGGCTGCGGCCTGCTGTTCAAAAAGCCGGATGCATTCTTGCGCACCGTTGCCGCCGAATGCGGCTTTGATCTGGCCAGGCACTATGCCGCCGGTCTGGTGTTCCTGAATCAGGATGCGGCGCTTGCCGCCACGGCGCGCGACACCCTTACCCGCGAGCTGCAAGCTCAAGGGCTGAGCGTGGCGGGCTACCGTCAGCTTCCGGTGGACGTTTCGGTGTGCGGCGAATACGCGCTGGCGACGCTGCCGCATTTCGAACAGGTGTTCGTCAACTGCCCGGATTCGGTGGATGCGGAAAGCTTCGAGCGCAAACTCTATATCGCGCGCCGCCTTACCGAAAAAGCACTGGCTGGCGACAAGACATTCTATATCCCCACCTTGTCCGGCAAAGTGATTCTGTACAAGGGCCTGGTGATGCCCGCCGCGCTGCCGGTGTTCTACCCCGACCTCAGCGACGAACGTTTTGCCTCTTCATTGGCGGTGTACCACCAGCGCTTCTCCACCAATACCTGGCCGGAGTGGCGTCTGGCGCAGCCGTTCCGCTACCTCGCCCACAACGGCGAAATCAATACCGTGCAGGGCAACCGCAACTGGTCGCTGGCGCGCGAGCGCAAGTTCGCCACGCCGCTGATCCCGAACATGGATGACGTGCGCCCCATCGTCGCCAAAAACGGCTCCGATTCGTACAGCATGGACAACATGCTGGAAGGTCTAGTGATGGGCGGTGCGGGACTGTTCCGCTCGCTGCGCATGCTGATTCCGCCGGCATGGCAGAACGTGCCGTCGATGGACGCCGACCTGCGCGCCTTTTACGAATACAACTCCATGCACATGGAGCCGTGGGACGGCCCCGCCGGCGTGGTGCTGACAGATGGTCGTTACGGCGCCTGCCTGCTCGACCGCAACGGCCTGCGTCCGGCGCGCTATGTGGTTACCAAGGACCGCCATTTCACCATTGCCTCGGAAATCGGGGTGTGGAACTACCCACCGGAAAACGTGGTGCAGAAAGGCCGCATCAAGCCCGGCCAGATGATTGCCGTCGACCTGGAAACCGGCCGCATCCTGCTGCCCGAGGATATCGAGACCGAACTGAAGTCCGCCCATCCGTACCGCGAATGGCTGAAAAACGCTCAGCGCCTGGAACTGGGCATGGAGCAGGACGCCAACTGTCCGGCCATGGACGCCCCCAGCTTGGCGATATACCAGAAACTGTTCAACGTCAGTTTCGAGGAACGCGACCAGATTCTGCGCGTGCTGGCCGAAGACGGCCAGGAAGCGGTCGGCTCGATGGGCGACGACACGCCGATGGCGGTGCTGTCGCAGAAAGTGCGTTCGCCGTTTGACTACCTGCGCCAGCAGTTCGCCCAGGTCACCAACCCGCCGATCGACCCGATCCGCGAAGCGATCGTGATGTCGCTCAATACCTGCTTTGGTCCCGAGCGCAACCTGTTCGAGGAAACGCCCCAGCATGCGCACCGGCTGGAAGTGGCGTCGCCGGTGCTGTCGCATGACGCCTTCACCCACCTCACTACACTCACTGGCCCGGAATACCGGTCCATCACGCTGGAACTGGGCTATGACCCGGCGCACACCAGCCTCAAGACCGCGCTGGAAAAGCTCGCCGCCGACGCGATTGCCGCAGTGCAGGCGGGCAGCGTCATTCTGGTATTGTCCGACCGCAAGATCGGCAAAACCCTGCTGCCGATCCACTCACTGTTTGCCGTAGGCGCAGTGCACCACGCCCTGATCAGCGCGGGGCTGCGTTGCGACTGCAATATCGTCGCGGAAACCGGCGCTGCACGCGACCCGCACCAGGTCGCCTGCCTGATCGGCTATGGTGCGACAGCGGTGTATCCGTATCTGGCCTACCAGGCGATTCTGGAAATGGTAAAAAACGGCGAAATCGCGTTGCCGCCTGCCAAGGCGCTGGCCAACTACCGCAAGGGCACCGACAAGGGCCTGCTCAAGGTGCTGTCCAAGATGGGCATTTCCACCGTGGCGAGCTATCGCGGCGCGCAATTGTTCGAGGGTGTCGGCATCCATGAGGAAGTGGTCGAGCTGTGCCTGAAAGACACGGTGTCACGCATTTCCGGCGCCAATTTCGAGGACTTCGAGGAAGACCAGAAAAAGCTCGCGCGCCTCGCCTTCAACCCGATGCGCCCGATCGGCCCGGGCGGCTTGCTCAAGTTCATTTTCGGCGAGGAGTTCCACGCCTACAACCCGGACGTGGTGATGCAGCTGCAAAATGCAGTGAAGTCCGGCGATTACGCAAAATACAAGGAATATGCTGCGCTGGTAAACGGTCGTCAGGTCGCCATGCTGCGTGACCTGATGGGGTTGCGTGAAGACATACAGCCCATTCCGCTGGATGAAGTCGAGTCAGTGGAGAAAATCCTCAAGCGTTTCGACTCGGCCGGCATGTCGCTCGGCGCGCTCTCCCCCGAGGCGCACGAAGCGCTGGCGCAGGGCATGAACCGCATCGGCGGGCGTTCCAACTCCGGTGAAGGCGGCGAAGACCCGGTCCGCTACGGCACGCTGAAAATGTCCAAGATCAAACAGGTGGCGTCCGGCCGTTTCGGCGTCACGCCGCATTATCTGGTCAACGCCGAAGTCTTGCAGATCAAGATCGCGCAGGGCGCCAAGCCCGGCGAAGGCGGCCAGCTGCCGGGTCATAAAGTATCGGAAATGATCGCCAAACTGCGCTGCGCCAAGCCCGGCATTTCGCTGATTTCGCCGCCGCCGCACCACGACATTTATTCCATCGAAGATCTTGCGCAGCTGATTTTCGACCTGAAGCAGGTCAACCCACAGGCGCTGGTGTCGGTGAAACTGGTGGCCGAACCCGGCGTCGGCACCGTGGCCGCCGGCGTGGCCAAGGCCTATGCCGACCTGATTACCATTTCCGGCTACGATGGCGGCACCGGCGCCTCGCCGCTGACCAGCGTGAAATACGCCGGTACGCCGTGGGAACTCGGGCTGACCGAAGCGCAGCAAGTGCTGCGCGCCAACGGCCTGCGCGGGCGCGTGCGCGTGCAAACCGACGGCGGCCTGAAGACCGGCTACGATGTGGTGAAAGCCGCCATTCTCGGCGCCGAATCGTTCGGTTTCGGCACTGCGCCGCTAATCGCGCTGGGCTGCAAATATCTGCGCATTTGCCACCTCAATAACTGCGCCACCGGTATCGCCACCCAGGACGAGCGCCTGCGCAAACAACACTTTGTCGGCCTGCCTGAAATGGTGGTTAATTTCTTTACCTTTGTCGCGCAGGAAACACGCGAGTGGATGGCCAGGCTGGGCGTGCGCACTATCGAAGAACTGATCGGCCGCAACGATCTGCTCAAGCTCTCGCAAGGCGACACTGCACGTCAGGGCAGGCTGAATCTGCAAACCCTGCTCAGCCAGGGCAGCATCCCCGACAGCGAGCCGCGTTTCTGTGTGGAGCCTTCCAACCCGTCGTTCGACAAGGGCGAGCTGGCCGAACAAATGGTGATCGATGCAACCGAATGCATCCTGACCCGGATCCCGGCCACGCTGGAATACACGGTGCGCAACGTCAACCGCTCCATCGGCGCGCGCCTGTCCGGCGAAATCGCGCGTGCCCACGGCGCGGCCGGATTGCCCGAAGGTTGTCTGACGCTCAAGCTCAAAGGCTCGGCCGGACAGAGTTTCGGCGTATGGAACCACAAAGGATTGCAACTGCTGCTGGAAGGCGACGCCAACGACTATGTGGGCAAGGGCATGGCCGGCGGACGCATTACCATCCAGCCGCCGCGTGGCTCCGGCTTCGTCGCCCATGATGCGGTCATCATCGGCAATACCTGTCTGTACGGCGCCACCGGCGGCGAGCTGTACGCTGCCGGCATGGCCGGCGAGCGCTTTGCGGTGCGCAATTCCGGCGCCAACGCCGTGGTGGAAGGCGCGGGCGATCACTGCTGCGAATACATGACCGGCGGCTGCGTGCTGGTGCTGGGCGATACCGGCCTCAACTTCGGCGCAGGCATGACCGGCGGTTTCGCGCTGGTCTACGATGCCAGCGACGCGTTCATGCATCGCTACAACAACGAGCTGATCGACATCCATCGCATCAATACCGAGCCGACCGTGGAGTACCGCCATTTCCTCAAGCAGCGCATCGAGACTCACGTACTGCATACTGATAGCGCGCGCGGCCGCTGGATGCTGGAAAACTTCGCCGAAGTGGTGGCGCGTTTCTGGCTGGTGAAGCCGAAAGCGGTCACGCTGGATTCTCTGCTGAAAGATTAAACGGCCCTGTGCCCATACTGGAATAGCCCATGTCTGACGTTTTTCAATACATGAATATCCCGCGCCAGGACGGCGCCAAGACCCCGGCGGAAGTGCGCCGCATCGAATTCAAGGAAATCTACGCGCCGATGACCGCCGAGCAGGCCGCATTCCAGGCCGGGCGCTGCCTGGAATGCGGCAACCCGTATTGCGAGTGGAAGTGCCCGGTGCACAACTACATCCCCAACTGGCTCAAACTGATCAACGAAGGCAAGCTGTTCGAGGCGGCGGAATTGTCGCATCAGACCAACTCGCTGCCCGAGGTATGCGGTCGCGTGTGCCCGCAAGACCGGCTGTGCGAAGGCGCCTGCACGCTCAACACCGACGGCTTCGGCGAGGCGGTGGGCGGCGGCCCGAACACCGGCGGCTTCGGCGCGGTGACCATCGGCCAGATCGAGAAATACATCTCCGAAGAAGCCTTCAAGGCCGGCTGGCGTCCCGATATGAGCCATGTCGTGGCGACCGGCAAACGCGTCGCCGTGATCGGCGCCGGACCGGCGGGACTGGGTTGCGCCGATATCCTGGCACGCAACGGCGTCACCCCGGTGGTGTTCGACCGTTACGATGAAATCGGCGGCCTGCTGACCTTCGGCATCCCCGAATTCAAGATGGAAAAATGGGTCATGACGCGGCGCCGCGAGGTGCTCGAAGGCATGGGCGTGGAATTCCGCCTGGGCACGGAAGTCGGCAAAGACATCAGCATGCAGCAGCTGATGGACGAGTACGATGCGGTGTTCATGGGCATGGGCACCTACACCTACATGAAAGGCGGCTTCCCCGGCGAAGACCTGCCCGGCGTGCTGGAAGCGTTGCCATTCCTGATCTCCAACGTGAACCACCGCCTCGGCTTCGAAAAGCCCGGTGATGAATACCACTCCATGACCGGCCAGCGCGTGGTGGTGCTGGGCGGCGGCGATACGGCGATGGACTGCAACCGCACCAGCATCCGCCAGGAAGCCGCTTCGGTGACCTGCGCTTATCGCCGCGACGAAAAAAACATGCCCGGCTCCAAACGCGAAGTCGTCAACGCCAGGGAAGAAGGCGTGCAATTCCTGTGGAACCGTCAGCCGGTGGAAATCGTCGGCGACGGCAAAGTGGAAGGCGTGAAGCTGGTCACCACCGAATTCGGGCCGCCCGATGCACGCGGCCGCCGCACGCCGGTAGTGATACCGGGCTCGGAGGAAATCATCCCCGCCGACCGCGTCATTATCGCCTTCGGCTTCCGCCCCAACCCGCAACCGTGGTTTAGCGATTTCGGTATCACCACCGATCAGGGCGGGCGCGTGGTCGCCAAGGGCAGCCAGCACAAGTTTCAGACCGCCAACCCGAAAATATTTGCCGGTGGCGACATGGTGCGCGGCTCGGATCTGGTGGTCACCGCGGTGTTCGAGGGCCGCGAAGCGGCGGAAGGCATTCTTGCCTATCTGGGCGTTTGGTAAGCCTGTTAAACTTAAAACGGACTGGCCACAGAGGACGCAGTGTCCCCTGTCGTCTCCGTGGCGAAGTTCTTGAAGAAAAAGCTCACCCATGCCCAAGCTGAAAAACGATACTTTCCTGCGCGCCCTGCTACGTGAACCCGTGGATTACACGCCGGTATGGATGATGCGCCAGGCCGGCCGCTATTTGCCGGAATATAACCAGACGCGTTCGCGTGCCGGGGATTTCCTGTCGCTGTGCAAAAACCCTGACCTGGCTACCGAAGTCACGCTGCAACCGCTGGCGCGTTTTCCGCTGGATGCCGCGATCCTGTTTTCCGACATTCTCACCATCCCCGATGCAATGGGCCTGGGTTTGTATTTCGCCCAGGGCGAAGGCCCCAAGTTCGAGCGTCCCCTGCGTGAGGAATGGGAAATCCGTGCCCTGACCGCACCCGACCCGATTGAACATCTGGGCTATGTCATCGATGCTGTCCGCCAGATTCGTCATGCGCTCGACAACAGCGTGCCGCTGATCGGATTTTCGGGCAGCCCGTTCACGCTGGCGTGCTACATGATCGAAGGCCAGGGCGGCACTGATTTCGCTACAGTGAAGAAAATGCTGTATCAGCGGCCCGACCTGCTGCACCACATCCTCGCCACCAATGCGCGTGCGGTGACCGATTATTTGAATGCCCAGATTGAGGCCGGCGCACAGGCGGTGATGATTTTCGATACCTGGGGCGGCGCGTTGTCGCACGCTGCCTATCATGAATTTTCGCTTCGCTACATGACCGAGATCGTGTCCGGTTTGACGCGCGAGCGTGACGGCGCAAAAGTGCCGGTGATCCTGTTCACCAAAGGCGGCGGCAACTGGCTGGAAGCCATGGCCGCCACCGGCTGCGATGCGCTGGGGCTGGACTGGACGGTGGATATCGGCAGCGCACGGGCGCGAGTCGGCGATAAAGTCGCGTTACAAGGCAACCTCGACCCGGCTATCCTGCTCAGCGATCCGGACACGGTACGCAGGGAAGCTGGCAAGGTATTGGCCAGTTACGGTCATGGCAATGGACATGTATTTAATCTGGGACATGGCATTTCCCAATTCACGCCGCCAGAAAATGCAGCCAGCCTGATACAGGCAGTGCATGAACTCAGCCGTCAATACCATACTGCTTAAAGCCTTGAATTGGCGGCATGACAGTGCATTTCATTGAGAAAAAAACAATATCAATGAATACTTATGCACAATAATTGAGCATTTGCGGGTATTTCTTTCCGCCCATGCTTGACTTGCTTAAAAAAGTTGTAACATTCTGTTTTTTATGCAAAAATTATATTGCCGTTTTTTTACACTTGAACTAAAAAACCTTTTGCGTCATCACCTTTGTGGACTTAGCAGGGCTTTTCCCACAAAGTTATCCACAGATTGCGTGGATAACTTGTTTTTACCAGCGGTGATAACAGCTTAGCGCCCAATCACAGAATTCACCCGAGTAAATCGCGCTATCTTGCCTATTATGCCCAGCGCCCCACTTATTGCCCGGATTGCGCTCGATATACCGGTGCCCAGGTTATTCGATTATCTGGCACCGGGCATCAGCAGAGAAGACATCGGCCTGCGCGTTCGTGTGCCATTCGGACGCAAGGAGCTGGTGGGTGTGATCATGGATTTGATCACGGACAGTAGTCACGACCCGCATAAATTAAAGCCGGTTCTGGAAATCTATCGGGATGCGCCGGCACTCTCAACCGAACTGTTACGACTGCTGAATTTCTGCAGCGATTACTATCATTACCCGCTCGGCCCGACGGTCATGGCTGCATTACCCACCGCCCTGCGCCGCTCCCGATCAATACAAATCAAGCTTGCCAGCGCATGGCAGCTCACAACGGCAGGCCTGAATCTGGGCACGGCGGATTTACCCGCCCATGCACCGGCCCAACGCGCCCTGCTGGACAGGATGCGCGACGGACAAGCGCATGCCGGCGCGGCATTGGCAGAAAGCTGCACCAGCTATCGCGGCATTGTGAAAACCTGGGTCAGCCGCGGCTGGGCGATACAAATCAGCCAGCCGGCACGGTTGCGTGCTGATCCGGTGACTGCGGATACCCCACCCCAACTCACCCCGGCACAACAGGTGGCGGTGGAGCAGATCAGCACGGCGTTTACAAGCTACCAGGCCTTTCTGCTGCATGGCATTACCGGCAGCGGCAAGACCGAGGTTTATCTGCATCTGGTTGCGGCTGCACTGGAGCGTGGTGGACAGGTTTTACTACTGGTGCCGGAGATCAACCTCACCCCCCAGTTGACCGGGGTATTTCGTGCGCGCTTTCCACACACGGAGATTGCCACTTTGCATAGCGGCATGGCGGAAGGCGAACGTCTCGCACACTGGCTGGCCGCCGCCGAAGGGCGTGCCCGCATCGTGCTGGGTACCCGGCTGGCGGTATTTGCCCAGTTGCCGCAGCTGGCGCTGATGATCGTGGACGAAGAACACGACAGCTCTTTCCATCAACAGGATGGCTTGCGTTATGCGGCCCGCGATGTGGCCGTGATGCGTGCCCAGCAACAATGTGTGCCGGTGGTGCTCGGCTCCGCCACCCCCGCGCTGGAAAGCTGGCACAACGCCCGGAATGGGCGATACACACTCATCAGCCTGAATCAACGCGCAATCGCTGACGCCCGCCTGCCCGCTATCAATCTGCTCGATACGCGCAGCAGCAAACCTGAAGATGGGTTATCGCACGCCTTGCTCGGTGCTATTCGCCACCGTCTCGCCGCCGGCCAGCAAAGTCTGGTGTTCGTGAATCGACGCGGTTATTCACCTGCGCTCATGTGCTTCGAGTGCGGCTGGAGCGCGGCCTGTGCGCGTTGCTCCGCGAAGCTGGTGTTACACCTGCGTGAGCGCCAACTGCGCTGCCACCACTGTGGCCACACCGAACCGGTGGTACATGCCTGCCCGGCATGCGGCAATATTGATCTCAAACCGGGCGGCTTTGGCACCCAGCGCATTGAAGACACGCTCATTCGCCACTTCCCGCAAGCCCGTATCCTGCGAGTGGACCGCGACAGCACCCGCAAAAAAAACAGCTGGGTGGATATGCAGCGCGCCATCCACAAGGGCGAAGCCGATATCCTGGTTGGCACGCAACTTCTGGCCAAAGGCCATGACTTCCCGAGGCTCACGCTGGTCGGTGTAATCAATGCCGACAGCGCGCTTTATAGCCCGGATTTTCGCGCGACCGAACGCCTGTTCGCGCAACTCATGCAAGTCGGCGGCCGCGCCGGACGCGCCAGTGAAGCCGGAGAAGTATTGATCCAGACGCAATTCCCGGATCATCATCTGTATCGCCTGCTGCAACGCCATGACTATGCCGGTTTTGCCGCAAGCCTGCTGGCTGAACGCGCTTCGGCCGGATTCCCGCCCTTCGTGCATCAGGCGGTATTGCGGGCAGAAGCCAACAGGCTGGATACCGCGCTGGATTTTTTACGCAAGGCGCATGATGCTGCCCCGCTCATCACCGGTATCACGCTGTTCGATCCGACTCAGGCAAGCATGGCACGTAAAGCCGGAGTAGAGCGCGCCCTGTTGCTGGTGCAGTCGCCAACACGCAAAACCTTGCAAGCTTTTCTGGACGGCTGGATGACCCGGCTGTATGCGCTCAAGGCGAACAACATCCGCTGGAATCTGGATGTAGATCCACTGGAAATATGATGCCTGCCCGCGAACAAGTGCAGACAGTTATAATGGACAACCTTTTTTGCAGATTGCACCATGAGCACCCCCTACACCGAAATCAAACCGCACCTGGCCGACTTGTTCCGCGCAGCCATTGCCGCCACGCTGCCCGAAGCAGTGGACGCGCCTATCGAAATTGATCACCCGCGTGATGCGGCGCACGGCGATTACGCATGCAGCGTCGCAATGAAACTGGCCAAGAATTTGCGTCGCAACCCGCGTGAACTGGCGCAAATCATCCAGGCAGCGCTGCCCGCTTCACCGCTGGTAGCCAAAACCGAAATCGCCGGCGCGGGTTTTATCAACGTCTTTTTGCAGCCAGCCGCTTACCAGCAGATCGTGCCGCATATCTTCACGCTGGGCGACCGCTTTGGTAACGGCCACAGCGGCAATGGCAAACGCGTACAGGTTGAATTCGTCTCCGCCAATCCGACCGGCCCGTTGCATGTGGGACACGGCCGCGGCGCGGCCTATGGCGCCAGTCTCGCCAACGTACTGGCCGCCGCAGGGTATGACGTGGCGCGTGAGTATTACGTCAACGATGCCGGACGGCAAATGGATATCCTGGCGCTTTCCACCTGGCTGCGCTATCTCGAATTGTGCGGGATCCATGTGCCTTTCCCCGGCAATGCCTATCAGGGCGACTATGTGCGCGGCATGGCGCAAATGATATTTGATGCGCATGCTAACCGCTACGTGCACGAGCCATGGCGGGTGCTGGATGGCGCGCCCGATTTCGACACTGCCCCCGACGCACACCTGGATCAGCTGATTGCCAATACCAAGACGTTACTGGGCGCTGATTATGCCTATGTGCACGACCTGGTGCTGACCGAGCAGCTTGGTGATTGCCGTAACGATCTGCTGGAATTCGGCGTTGAATTCGACCAGTGGTATTCGGAACAATCCCTGTACGATTCCGGCATCGTGCAGCGCACCCTGGCTTTGCTGGAAAAAGGCGGCCATATCTACACACAGGATGGCGCGCTATGGTTCCGCTCCACCCACTTCGGTGATGAGAAGGATCGTGTGGTATTGCGCGAAAATGGCCAGTACACCTATTTTGCCTCGGATATCGCCTACCACCTCAACAAGCTGGAACGCGGTTTCGACTGGCTGATCGACGTATGGGGCGCAGACCACCACGGCTATATTGCGCGCGTAACCGGCGCACTGCAGGCGCTTGGGCTGGACGCCGACAAACTCAGCGTGGCGCTGGTGCAATTTGCAGTCTTGTATCGCGACGGCCAGAAAGCAGCCATGTCCACCCGTTCGGGTGAATTCGTTACGCTGCGGGAGCTGCGCAACGAAGTCGGCAACGATGCAGCGCGTTTTTTCTATGTGCTGCGCAAATCCGATCAGCATCTGGATTTCGATATGGATCTGGCCAAATCGCAGACCAGCAACAATCCGGTGTATTACATCCAGTATGCGCACGCCCGCATCTGCAGCGTGCTTGCGCAGTGGGGCGGTGACCCGGTGCTACTGGCGGACATTGATGTTACACCGCTCACCAATGTTTACGAACTGGAACTCCTGCATCGCCTGGCCGAGTATCCGGGTGTAGTGGACATGGCGGCACGTGAACTTGCGCCGCATGCAATTGCCTATGCACTTAAGGACATCGCCGGTGCACTGCATGCCTACTACAATGCCGAACAGTTTCTGGTGGACGACAAGGCCGTGCGCCATGCCCGGCTCGCACTCATCACTGCCACGCGCCATGCATTGCGCCATGGACTCACGCTGCTGGGTGTAAACTGCCCGGACAAAATGTAACCACACCCGATAAGGATTTTCTACCCATGGCACGCGATTATAAATCCCGCCCCAGCGAGCAAAAAAAAGGCGGTTCGCTTTTCTCAGGCATACTCATCGGCCTGCTGTTCGGGCTCGCCCTCGCCATTGGCGTAGCAATGTGGGTGAACAAAAGCAACCCATTCGCAGCAAGCGAAAAGTCAACTGCAAGCGTGAGCAAGGACACACCCGCAATCGCTCAGCCGGCGACCGGCACAGCGGCGGAAGAAAAACCCCGCTTCGATTTTTACAAAATCCTGCCCGGCAATGAAGCCACCATGACCGACCAGGATCTGCACCGCAATCCCACGCCGGCGGCCGGAGAAAGCTATTATCTGCAAGCGGGCGCATTCCCCAACAGTGCCGATGCAGACAATCTCAAGGCACGGCTGGCCTTGCTGGGTTTCGAGGCGGTCATCCAGACTGCGGAAATCCCCGACAAAGGTATCTGGCACCGGGTTCGCGTGGGCCCTTTCAATAACATGGACGACCTCAACAAAACACGGACTGCACTGGAACAAAACCAGATCAAGACGCATCTGATACGAGTCAAGAACGCAAACGCGAATGCGCAATCGAACCCGGCACAGTAAACACAAGGAGAAGACAATGTCCCTGATGAGAAAATTTTTGTTGATGATGACCCTGTTAGGCTTGGGTGTCTTCCCGTTGGCCCATGCCGATGCAGCACATCCCGTCGAAGGCACGGACTATCAGGTAATCAGCCCGGAACTCAACACCGACAGCGGCGGCAAAATCGAAGTGGCGGAGTTTTTCTGGTATCGCTGCCCGCACTGCTTTCATCTTGAACCGGCCCTCAATGCCTGGATCAAGAAGCTGCCCAAGGACGTCGCCATCCGGCGAATTCCGGCGGTATTGAATGAATCCTGGTTGCCACTGGCAAAAACCTATTACACCCTGGACTTGCTGGGTAAAATCCCTGCGCTGCATGATGACGTATTCAACGCCATCCATGTGCAAGGGATCGATCTAAACAACCCTGAAATCCTGTTCAACTGGGCAGAAAAACAGGGCATCAACCGCAAAAAATTTGTTGATACCTATAATTCATTCGACGTACAAAGCAAGGCCATGCGCGCCAACCAGCTTACCCGTGACTCCAAGATCAATGGTGTTCCAGCATTTGTGGTCGACGGCAAATACTCGACCTCGGTATCCATGACAGGTAGTGAGGATGCGCTGTTTAAAACCCTCGACAGCCTGATTGCGAAAGTGCGCAAAGAGCAATCAAAACAGGCTCGGCATGCACCCGCCAAAAAACACTAACCTGCGTTAATTCAGCAGACGCCATGGCCGCTTTGCGCGTTTTCATCACTGGCGCATCAAGCGGTCTGGGAGCAGCACTGGCCCGTCACTATGGCAGACAGGGCGCGCAATTGGGACTGGCCGCACGCAGCGCTGACAAACTTGCAGCCCTTGCCAACGAATTTCCCGGTAGCGCGCTCTACCCGCTGGATGTGCGCGACCATCCAGCCATGCAAACGGCAGCGGCTGATTTTATAGCGCGTTTTGGCGTGCCGGATGTCGTCATCGCTGCTGCCGGCATCAGCGTGGGCACACTTACCGAATACGCAACGGACCTGGAAGTGTTTCAGGCCGTGCTGGATATCAATGTCATCGGCATGGTGGCCACGTTCCAGCCTTTTGTCACCGCCATGCGCAATACCCGCAACGGGGTGCTGGCGGGCATTGCCAGTGTGGCGGGAGTTCGCGGCCTGCCCGGCGGCTCGGCGTATTCGGCATCCAAGGCTGCCGTAATCACCTACCTTGAGTCACTGCGCGTGGAACTCCACAATAGCGGTGTTACGGTGACAACAGTCAGCCCGGGTTACATTGTTACGCCGATGACAGCTGTGAATCCGTATCGCATGCCTTTTATTCTGCAAGCCGATGTCGCTGCGGCGAAAATTGCCCGCGCCATCACGCAACGTCGACGCTATGTCACCCTGCCCTGGCAGATGGCGCTTGTAGCGTGGTTACTGGGCTGGTTGCCGCGAGCGCTATATGATCGCCTGTTTTGCCATGCACCCCGCAAGCCACGCAATTTGCCGCTGTGAATATCAGGGTGATGATGGTTACAATGTACATATACGACACGAGATTCAAACCGGCTTGGAGGCCGTTACCATGACCATTTCCATCCTGCTGATAGACGATCACCCGCTAACCCGCCTGGGGATTGCGCGTACCCTTGAAAACACACCGGGCATGCAGGTGAACGCTCAGTGTCCGGATATCAAATCAACCCGCGAGTGGCTGGCTAGCGTGAGCAGCCAGGCTGACATTGCGCTGCTGGACCGCATCCTGCCTGACGGTGATGGCTTGAGCCTGGTGCAAGAATTAAAAAAACGCGGCATTCGCACCGTCATGCTGACCATGGCCGGTGAGGATTTCGAGATCAGCGAAGCCATCGAAGCCGGGGTGGATGGTTACATACTGAAAAGCGCCGACCCTGAACAGCTCATCAATGCGATTCAATCCGTGGCGCAGGGCAATAGCATGTTTCCCTCCCATATCATGCAAAAACTGGCTCGCGGCGAACTCAAGCAGGATGTGTTCAGCAAGCTGTCACAGCGCGAACGCGAAATCGTCGAACTGGTTGCCCAGGGACTTTCCAACAAAGCCATCAGCAGCCGCCTGGATTTATCCGAAAACACAGTGCGCAACCACCTCTCCAACATCATGGACAAACTCGGCATGCAGAATCGCGTCCAGGTCGCCACCAGCGCATTGAAACATACCCGCATCACCGACAAAAGCTGAACTTCCAGCGCCTCGCTGCCAGATGTTGCTTAAGGACTACGAGGAACCACGATTCACGCATGGATTACACCGCACCCTATCTGGAACGCACCCTGAAACGCATGGCGGCCGAAACCGAGGCTGCCGATCCGGCGCTGATCAAACGCCTGTTTTTTCATCTTCGCCCCGGCCCATCCGAACACAACGAACGCGCCGCGACGCATCTGGCCGATCTGCTTGGACTGATCGAGCGCAATGCCGGTTACGCAGAGGCATTGCGCTTTCATCTGCTGGGGCTACTGCTGGCGAAAAAATCCGGCAACCTGCTGCGCGACAGCGGGATACTGCCGCGCCGTGGCGCCGGTACCGAGCTGTCGCGCCGCATTGGCTTCAAATTGCTGCCGCCCATTGCCGATCCCGATTCGCTGCGTGACTGGCTGGACGAGACATTGACCGCGCGCGACACGGAATGGATAGCCGCCGTGGATGTGCAGCTCTGGAACCGGCTGCTGTATGCGCTCAATCTGGACACGCTGGATGAAGCATCCACCGCCGCGCTGCGGCAAATGCTGCTGGATGCCATCAACGGCCTGTCACACCGTATCGCTGCCGAAGGGCTCGACCCCGAGCTGTTGCGTATTGAGCCTGAACTGGAAGAATACGCCTCGCCATTCCTGGCTCAGCATGAAGAAATTTACGCACTGCTTCAATCCAGCCTGACTGCCAATCCGGCAACACTCGATATTGGCCAGGCCGTGGTGCTGCTGGATCAATGTGAAGCGGTTCTGGAACGTATCCAGCGCCGTGCGGTTAGCGTCGGCACCAGCGTGAATCTGACCCTGTTAAGCAATCGCCTGCACCAGCAGATTGCACGCATGCGCAGTCTGCTCGAACTGCTTCAGCCAGACTCCATGGCAGCGCGCGTGCCCATTCTGACTGCGCTGTTTGTGACCTTCACCATCACCGTCAACGAACGTTACAGCGTGCGCAACCTGATATCTGCCACCACTGGCAGGCTCGCCTACCAGATTACCCAGCACGCAGGGCATACCGGACAGCATTATATTGCCGATGGGCGCAGCGAATTGGCGGGGATGTTCCGCTCTGCCGCCGGCGCGGGGGTGATTGTCGCGGCCATGGCCCTGCTTAAAGTGTTCATCGTCAAATCCCATCTTGCCCCATTGCAGGAGGCATTGCTGGTAAGCCTGAATTACGCCCTGGGTTTTCTGCTGGTGTTTGTACTGAGCTTCACCATTGCCACCAAGCAACCGGCGATGACCGCCAGTCTGATTGCACATACCATCTCGCGTGCGCGCAGCGCCAAGGATCAGAGCCAGGTTTTGTCGAGCTTCGTCAATAGCGTATTTATCAGCCAGACGGCAACAATTGCAGGTAATTTGCTGCTGGCATTCATTACCGCCATGTTGATTGGCAGTGGTCTGGCCTATTTTTTCGGCATACAGCCGATTGACGCACACAAGGCCGGATACTTGCTGGGTGAAATCAACCCCTTGGTACCGATGAATCTGGTGTATGCGGGCGTAGCCGGTATAGGTCTGTTTTTATCAGGTATTGTCAGCGGCTATTACGACAATAAAAGTGTTTATAACCGTATCCCGCAGCGCCTTGCTGCTCTCGACTGGCCGTCTTACCTGATCGGTCAGCGCGGCTGGAATGCCATGGTTGCCTATACCGGCAACCATCTAGGCGGCCTGGCAGGAAATGCTTTTTTCGGTTTTTATCTGGGGATGGTATCCGCGTTCGGCATGCTCTCCGGGCTCCCGCTGGATATCCGGCACATTGCCTTCAGTTCCGCCAATTTCGCCTATGCCTGGCAGGCTACGGGGTGGGATCTGCCATGGCAAACCGTGGCACTTGCCACTACAGGCATCCTGCTGATCGGTTTGGTCAACCTGGCCGTGAGCTTCGCGCTGGCCTTTTACCTGGCATTGCGCGCCAGCAGCTTGCCAGCGCGCGAGGCTGCCCCTTTATTAAAACGCGCCATGATCGCCATGCTGTGCGCGCCCTGGAACATGGTACGGCAACGTAACCAATCATGAACAAGACAGCATCCACACAACGTACCCAGGTCGCGGTGGCAGTAATCATCCGTGAGGACGGGGCATTCCTGCTCGCCAGCCGCCCGCCCGGCAAACCCTATGCGGGCTATTGGGAGTTTCCCGGGGGCAAGGTCGAGCCCGGTGAAACCGTGCACAATGCACTGGTACGCGAACTCCACGAGGAGCTTGGTATTGAGGTCACCCATGCCACGCCCTGGATTACCCGCTATTTCGATTATCCGCACGCACAGGTTACGCTGTCTTTTTTTCGCGTCGACGGCTGGCGCGGGGAGCCTCATGCCAGGGAAGGTCAGGTTTTAAACTGGCAAGCCCCTGACCATATCGACGTCCAGCCGGTACTCCCGGCCAATCACCCTGTTTTTGCGGCGTTGGCACTCCCTGCAGTGTATGGCATTACCCAGGCAGGCAGCGATCCCGCGAGGTTCTTGTCAAAACTGGACAACGCGATGGCAGGCGGTCTGAAACTGATACAGGTGCGCGAAAAATCCATGCCCTCAGCCACCCTCGAAACCTTTGCACGCGAAGTACTGGAACATGCCCAGCCCCATCAGGCCCGGGTGCTGATCAATGCCGATGTTGCGCTGGCACAGCGTATCGGCGCACATGGCGTGCAGCTCAATGCCGCACAACTGGCCGATATCGGCAGCCGCCCTGACCTGCCACTGGTGGCGGCTTCCTGCCACAATGCTGTCGAGCTCGATCGTGCCGAAGCACTGGGCTGCGACTTCGCCCTGCTGTCACCGGTATTGCCCACTCCCAGCCACCCCGGTGCACCGGTATTGGGCTGGAATAACTTTGCAACGCTGTGTAGCGGACGCACTTTACCCATCTACGCGCTGGGCGGGCTCGACCATACCGGTCTGGAGTGCGCGCGCGAGCATGGCGCGCACGGCATCGCCCTGTTGCGAGGTGCCTGGTGATGAAATTCGGCACCCGCCTGTCCCGTATGGATCGACGCTACCTGCTGGGATACGCTGCGCTGATTGGCTTGATACTGGTGTTGATCGCCATCGAGCTCTATCATGTACTGCCGCATAACGAAGATACCCCGCAAAGTGTATCCTGCCCTGATCCAACCAGACTGTGCCGGTTCGAAATCGATGGCAAGCCGGTCGAGCTGCGTTTTTCCGCATCGCCTTCGGGTTTACACCCCTTTACCCTGCAATTACAGGTGGCCGACGCGCACGAAATTTACGCCAGCTTTATCATGCGCAGCATGGATATGGGTTTTAACCGTTATCGTTTATTGCCGGAAAGCGCAGGTAACTGGCAGGCACACGTGTTGTTGCCTGTGTGTGTGACCGGACGACGCGACTGGGTGTTGACGCTCACGATCGACGGCAAGCAAGCAGAAATTCCATTCCGGAGTTGAAGCCCAATCCGCAGGATTGTAATGAATACGTCACTGTTCCGCACCGACCTGACGCTATAATCACAGGAACTATCTGAAAGAGGTATCTCGACCATGGTTCAAGAGCATACATACAAACAATTCGATGCCGATCTCGAAAACATTCGCTCCAGTGTTTTACAAATGGGCGGGCTGGTCGAGCAGCAGATATCCAGTGCCATCGAGGCGCTGATCAACGCCGATCTGGATCTGGCGGAGCAAGTCATCAACAACGATCACCAGGTCAACGGGCTGGAGGTCGCGCTGGATGAAGACTGCACCCAGTTCATTGCACGCCGCCAGCCCACCGCATCCGATCTGCGGATGGTGATGACGGTGGTCAAAACCATTACCGATCTGGAGCGTATCGGCGACGAAGCGGCCAAGATCGCACGCATGGCGCGGCGGATTCATGAGTCTGATCGCCTCACGCAACCACGCTTCAATGAGATCAAATACATGTCCAACGTGGTGCTGGAAATGCTGCGTCGTGCGCTGGACGGTTTTGCGCGTCTGGATGTATCCAGTGCCGCCGACATCGTGCGCCAGGATATGCAGGTCGACGAGGAATTCCGCCTGGTACTGCGCCATCTCATCACCTTCATGATGGAAGATCCGCGCACCATCTCCGTTTTCATCGACATCATGTTTGTCGCCAAGGCCATCGAACGCATGGGTGACCACGCCAAGAACATGTCCGAGTATGTGGTGTACATGGTCAAGGGCAAAGACGTGCGCCACACGACGGTAGAAGAAATAGAACGTGTAGCACAACGCTGATTGCACGACACATCAATAAAAATGCCGGATTCAATCCGGCATTTTTATTGCTCGTGCAGACAACTTATTTAGCGGGTGGCACATAGCCGGTTGCCACATCCGCACCTTCACCAAAGAAATATTTCTCTACCTGTTCCATCAGGTATTTGCGTGCTTTTGCATCAGCCAGATTCAGGCGATTCTCGTTCACCAGCATGGTCTGCTGCTTGATCCAGCCAGCCCAGGCTTCTTTCGATACATTTTCATAAATACGCTGACCCAGCGCGCCCGGCATCGGCGGAAAATCCAATCCGTCGGCTTCGCGCCCCAATTTGATACAATTTACGGTTCTTGCCATTGCCATTGCTCCTTACGAAAAACGTGCCCTGATGATAGCGGAATCGTCAGATCAATGCACGTTGTAGCGTGCCAGTTCTTCCACCAGTTTGGCGATCAAATCGCGGCCGTTTGCGCTCATGCCGCGAGTGAGCAGATCCACATCGCGTTCACCGTTGACCAGGCGCCGCAGACTGCCGCCCAGCCGCCCCATATCGCCGCCCACTTTGACCATCTGTTCGGCCATGTCCGCCAATGCAGAAAGCGCCGGCACATCACCCGTGGCCGCGGCATGAATCATTCCCGCCAGCCCCGGTGCGGCGGCGCTGGGGTCAGGCTGCTGATTCGGATCCGGTAAGGTGGCGGGATCCTGAATTCCGCGCAGGATCGCCTCGATAATGATGCGGTCATCATCATCCAGTCCCGCATACACACTGCTATCGCGCTTGCCGGCAAGAACCTGACGCACCGCCATCACCATCGCCCCCCAGCCTTGCTGTTCAGCCTGCGTAAGCATCTGCTGGGTTTGCGGCATCAGCTCCGGCTTGTGACAGGCCGTGGCAATGGCGTGTATGAACTGCGCATAGGTCTGGATCACCTGCTGGGTACGTTCGGGTATGGCCATGTCGAACTCCTTTCGGGCACAAAGAATAACACGTCATGCCGCCTCAGAGCCCTGTCTCGCTGCCCGCACGCAACGACTGTTGCGGACGCCAGGCCGACCCTGCCCAGCCCCAGAACTCATCCAGCGTACCCACCTCATCCGGTACCGGATGGCCCAGAAAAGCCATCGCTTGGCACAACTCGGGAAGCGGATTGAGTGGGTTCAGTGCTGTGGCATTGGTCTGTTTGGAAAGTTTTTGCCCGATTGCGTTAACTGCAACAGGCAGATGTACATAGCATGGGGTGGGCAGGTGCAGTAAATTTTGCAGGTATACCTGACGCGGGGTGGAAGCAAGCAGGTCAGCACCACGCACCACTTCGGTCACACCCAGCTGCGCATCATCCACCACGACGGCAAGCTGATAGGCAAAGATTCCGTCGGCGCGCAACACCACAAAATCTCCCAGATCATTTTGTAACTGCTGACATATGCGGCCTTGCAGCAGGTCATCGAAACAAATCGGAGTGGTGTCGGTACGCACGCGCAGTGCGCGAACTGTCCTGCCGGGTGGCACGCCGTCGCGGCAAGTGCCGGGATAGACTGCACCTTCGATGCCATCCAGGCTGGAGTCGGCGATCTCGCGCCGGGTGCACGCGCAGCCATACACCATTCCTGTGCCCTGCAGTTGATCCAGCGCAGCTCGATAGGCAGACTGCTGCTGCGACTGGTACACCACTGCACCATCCCATTCAAAACAAAACTGTTCCAGGGTGTGCAAAATATTGCCCGCCATACCGGGCATACAGCGCGGAGTGTCGAGATCTTCCATGCGCAGGCGCCACTGCCCATGATTCGTTCTGGCTTGCAAATAACTACCGAGAGCAGCCACCAGCGAGCCAAAATGCAGCGGTCCGGAAGGCGAAGGAGCGAAGCGGCCGATGTAAGGTGACTTTGCGTGTGCCATGTGCGCCATTATCGCGCACATGGCGATCTATTTGGTATGGCGAGCCAGCACTTCCCGGTAAAAATCCAGTATCTGCCGTGCCATCTGCGGAGCGCTCAAGTCTTGTGCATGCTGCTTTGCTTCGCTGCTCAACCGTGCCAGCAATGCTTTATCAGTAAGCACTTCGCGCAGCGTTGCTGCAAATGCCCTGGGTTCATCCTCGGCCACGCGACACCCGCGTCCGGCAGCCAGAATATCGCGTGTACCCATCACCGCCGTGGACACTACCGGCACGCCCAGTGCCATGGCTTCGAGCAGTACCAGCCCCTGGGTTTCGGTGCGTGAGGCAAACACGAAGGCATCGCCCGCACAGTAGCATGCAGGCAATTCAGTGCCGCGCTCCAGGTAGCCGACGAACAATACATTGTGCGCCAGCCCGAGCGCGGCTACTTCGCGCTTGAGCCTGGGCTCGGCCGGACCTTCACCCGCAATCACCAGTAGCGCGTCGGGCAGGCTGTGGCGCAATTCAGCCATCACGGCCAACAAAAATCCGATATTTTTCTCGAACGCAACACGACCTACATACACTACCACCGGACGTTCTGGAGCAATGCCATGCTGCCTGCGGAATGCCGCACCGTCGCACGCACTGAAATCCGCCAGATCAATGCCGGTGGGGATGATTTTGCTGAATGCCCGCACCCCATACCGGGCAAGCGCCTCGTCCATGGCGATGGAAGGCAGCACCAGTCCATCTACCTGGCTGCATTGCTTGCGCGAAAAAAACCGCGCCAGATAACGCATCACCGCTTTCGGCAGGAACGGCACGTAGTGGTACAGGTATTCTTCGAAAAAGGTATGGTAGGTTTCCACACAAGGGATATTGAAGGCGCGTGCCAGACGCAGGCCGGTGTAGTGAGCGAAGAAAGGCGTGTGGATGTGTACCAGATCGAAATGCTGCCCGGCCAGAGCCTCCGGCAACTGTCGCAAAGCGCGCCGCGACATCATGCGATCTTCCGGGTCCAGCAAAACTCTGCGCCCGGGAATGCGCAGAATATCCGCCTGCGCCGTCTCGTGCATATCATAAGCCGGTGCCACCAGCGTCACCTCGTGCCCGAGTGCCTGCAACTCGCGGCGCAGGGTCATGATTGAGGTGGACACGCCGTTCACGCGCGGAAAATACACATCCGAGACCATCAGAATATTCACGTCGCCACTCCAGCGCAGTGCGACGGGCGGGAGCGCCGCATTCACCTGCAACCGTTTTGTAGCAAAGCAAGGTGACGTGCGTGTGACAGCGCGTTTATGGAAAGGCTGCCTTGGTGGCGTATGACAAGGCTTGCTTGCCCATACCTCCGGCTTTAAGACGCATCCTGCACGGCGATACGGATATAGAAAGCGCACGGCTGCCCGGGGGTGGGATTGTCGGGCACAGCAGTGAAGGGATAGACGCCCGCGCCAAGCCCGTATGCATCTGTTGCGCACAGTGCCTGAATAGCCGGACCCACACTGGCATGCAGCGGAAACAGGCGGATGCCGATGACGTCCGGGCGCTGGCTGGCGGCATCAATATACATGCGCCGGGTAATTTCCTGAGTCAGGACAGTAAGCAGTTTCACCAATGGCTCCAGCTCGGCGCTGAGCCCCGCCGCGATGAGTTGTTGCGCCAGCACGCGCGGGCCGGCTTGCAGAAACAGCGGGTCGGACAAGACCTTGAAAATTCTGGTTTCGCTCGCCTCGCCCTGAGGAAGCCGGGGAGACGCCGCAAGATGACACGCGACCAGTGCGCGCGACACCGGCAGTTGATCCACACGCGCTTCCGGCGGCACACCCGCGGTCACCACGCTGCCTTTCGGCACCCAGCGCGATTTGATGTAATCGAGCAGATAAGCCATCAGAAATTTTCGATGCGTGCCTGATAGCGGAACACGATCAAACGATACAGATCATCGCCCACTTGTACGTGAGTTGACTCGCGCCGATCCAGGCTGATGGTTTCACCGCCATTGGCAGAAAATGGATGAAAACCGAACAAGTCATTTTCGATCAGGCTGGCGAGAATATCCATACATTCGCTGGCGACAAGCGCATGCCCAGTGTTGTCCACCAGCTCACAGGCTTTACCGCGTCCGGTTTTACCGGGGTAATGCACCGCGTCTTCTCGCAGCGGGTTATTTTCATCGAAATCCGCGTTGGGGTCGACAAACTGGCTGGTATCACTCATTTGTTTAAATATTACTTTCGGTTAGCTCGGTTAACTGTTGACGCAGCTGAATTTTCCAAATTATAGTGTGTGTATGGAAAGTGAACTGAACGCCCTCGAATCAAAAATTCAGCAGATAGCTCAATTGTGCCAGAATCTGCGCACTGAGAACCAGAAGCTGCGTCAGCAAATTGCTGCGGCTACTGGTGAACAAAAATTGCTTGCCGAGCGTATGACACAGGCTCGAACCCGTATCGAAACCCTGCTGGAAAAAATCCCTGAAGGTGAAACATGAGCCGCGATAGCAAAGGCATGGATATCAATATCCTCGGGCGTGAATTCCGCGTTGCCTGTCCAGCTGACGAACAGGAGGCTTTACTGACCGCAGCGGATTATCTGGACAAGAAAATGCGCGAAATCCGCGAGCAGGGTAAAGTCATCGGAGTGGAACGTATCGCCGTGATGGCCGCGCTGAATATCGCCTACGAGCTACTGTCCACCAGGGAAGACTCGGGTTTTGACATCACTGCCATCAAGCGTAGAATGAATTCCATGGAAGCGTTGCTGGACGAAGCCTTGGCAGATCAGAACGAACTGTTTGCTTCTTCCGGATCCAGTTAATGTTCCCTGCGATGTTGCCTTGGCCGCGAATTCTTTGAACCAATAAATTTGATCTGGTTGCGGCTACATTTTTGGTAGCGGTGCGCGCGTTACACGTTAATGTGCCTAAACTACTTGCGCTGCGACCCCTTGAACCGCAGGTTCAGGATAGCGACCGGACTACATCGCGGGGAGCACCCCCTTCATGAACAAATCCGAACTGCGTAAATCACTGCGCCGGTGCCGCGCTGCCATCGGCCGCGCCGAACGCCGTCGTGCCGCCATTCTTTTAATGCGCAATGCACTGCGCCATGGCTTGCTGACCCGCCATCAACGCATCGGCATTTATCTTGCCCACGGCGCCGAAATCAACACCCTGCCACTCATCAACCGGAGCTTGATGCTCAATCGCGCCTGTTATTTACCCATGCTGTCTTACGGGCACGGCAGGATGCTGTGGTTCAATCGCCTGCAATCAGGACAATCCTGGGTAACCAACCGGTTTGGCATTCCGGAAAATACCACCACCCAGCAATTGCATGCACGTCAGCTGGATTTGTTGTTCATGCCGCTGGTGGGATTCGACGCCAGCGGCAATCGCATCGGTATGGGAGGTGGCTTCTACGATACCACGCTGGCTTACCTGCGCCGCCGCAAAGCGTGGTACAAGCCTTATCTGGTGGGGGTCGCGTTTGAATGCCAGCGCATCAACGGTGAATTGCCATACGATCCATGGGATGTGCCGCTGGACGCCGTGTTGACTGAACAAGGCCTGTATCGTTTCAAGCGCCGAAATACGCCTCCTGCACCGCAGCATCCTCCATCAGCGTAGATGCCGTGTCCGCACCGGTGATGTTTCCACTGGCCATGATATAGCCACGGTCACAACTTTCCAGGGCGAGACGGGCATTTTGTTCGACCAGAAAAATACTGACACCGCGCGCGGCAATATCGCGCAAAGTGTCAAATATTTTTTCCACCATCATCGGTGCCAGCCCCATACTGGGTTCGTCCAGCAGCAACAGGCGCGGGCGCGACAACAGCGCGCGGCCAATCGCCAGCATTTGCTGTTCACCGCCGGAGAGCTGTCCGGCCGGCTGGTTACGGCGTTCTCCAAGACGTTCGAAGCGCTGGTACATGGCATCGGTTTCCCGGCGTACAGCTACGCCATCGCGCCGGGCATAAGCACCCATGGCAAGGTTTTCCGCCACAGTAAGGCGCGAAAAAATACCGCGGCCTTCCGGCACCATGGCCAGCCCCAGGCGGACTATCTGAAATGAAGGCTTGCGCGTAATGGACTGTCCGGCAAAGTGCACCGCGCCTTTGGCGGGCGGCAACATCCCCGCGACCGCCTTGAGCAAAGTGGTTTTACCCGCGCCATTCGCACCAATCAGGCAGACTCGTTCACCCTCTTCCACATTCAGGCTGACACCACGCACAGCCTTGATGTTGCCGTAGGAAACGGCCAGATTTTCCACGGATAGCAAACTCACTTTGCGCCTCCGCCGAGATAGGCAGCGATCACGCGCGGGTCGTGGCGTATCTCGTCCGGCGTGCCTTGCGCGATCAACTCGCCAAAATCGAGCACCGCAATACGTTCGCACAAACTCATCATCAGCTTCACATCATGTTCAATCACCAGTACCGTCAAACCAAGCTGGTCGCGCATCCGCCGGATCAATTGCCTGAGCGTGTCGCGCTCGCCCGAATTCATGCCTGCCGCCGGCTCATCCAGTGCCAGCACTTGCGGGTCGGTGGCCAGCGCACGGGCAATTTCCAGACGACGCTGATCGCCATACGACAAATGCTTGGCCAGCGCATGGGAATGACCGGAAATTCCCACCCATTCCAGCAACTCATGCGCACGCACGTCTATGGCCGCTTCTTCCGCGCGGGTAGCGGCACTCTGCAACACTGCACCGATTACACCTGCGTGGGTGCGTGCGTGACGCCCCACCATGACATTCTCCAATGCAGTCATATTGGCGAACAGACGAATATTCTGAAAGGTGCGCGCAATTCCCTGCTTGAGCACCTGGTGCGGTTTCATGCCCAGCATTGAGGTGTGTCTGAATTCGATATTTCCGCTGCTCGGTGTGTACAGCCCGGTAAGAATATTGAACAGCGTGGTCTTGCCCGCGCCATTGGGGCCGATGAGTCCGAGTATTTCACCTTCGCGCACTTGCAGCGAAACATCCTGGAGCGCATGAATTCCGCCAAAATTCTTGCTGATTTGTTCCAGCCTGATGAGATCAGCCATTCCCGTCAATGCCTTGCATCATAAACACTGGCCTGCTCCTGCGCTGCGACATCATCCCCGGCAACCAGTTCGCGCTTGCGCTGGCGCGACGGCAGCAGCCCGGCCGGGCGAAACAGCATGACCAGAATCAGGGCCATGCCGAACAGCAACATGCGCAAATCGGAGGGGTCTATCACCACGTGTCCCAGCCACGCACGCTGCAGGTCACCGGTATAACGCAGCGCCTCGGGCAATACGGTAAGCAGCAGCGCGCCCAGAATCACGCCGGGAATATTGCCCATGCCGCCCAGCACGATCATGCACAGAATCATGATTGATTCCATCAGATTAAAGCTCTCCGGGCTGATGAAGCCCTGGAATCCGGCGAACAGCCCGCCTGCCAGGCCGCCGAAAGTGGCGCCCATGGCAAACGCCAGCAGCTTGATATTGCGTACATTGATGCCCATCGCTTCGGCAGCCACTTCGTCTTCGCGGATTGCCGCCCAGGCGCGGCCAATACGGGAATCCTGCAGGCGCAGGGAAACAAATATCACCAGCAGGGTAAGCAGCAAAAACAGGAAGTAATACTGGTGCGGCGCAGACAGGGTGATTCCGAACAGCTGATGGGTTTTACCCAATGACACGCCCCACAGGCTCACCGGATCGATCTGGTTAATGCCCTGCGGGCCATTGGTGATATTCACCGGGGCGTTGAGGTTGTTCAAAAAAATGCGAATGATCTCGCCAAAGCCGAGCGTCACAATGGCCAGATAATCGCCACGCAGACGCAGCGTGGGGGCTCCCAGCAGCACGCCGAATAAGCCGGCAACGGCCGCACCAATGGGCAGCACCGCCCAGAACGGCAAGTGCAAGCCAAATTGCGGCGAGGCCAGCAAGGCGTAGCAATACGCACCCACCGCATAGAATGCAATGTAGCCGAGGTCGAGCAGTCCGGCGTAGCCCACCACAATATTCAGCCCTAGCGCCAGCATCACATACAGCAATGCCAGATCCATGATGCGCAGCCAGGAGCGTCCCAGCCCGAAATCCACCGCAAATGGCAGCAAGGCCAGCATCATTCCCAGCGCGATAAAGGTTAACCAGACCTGGCGCTTGCTGCGTGGCATAGGCTTAGGCGCGCTCGCCGACACGCTCGCCCAGCAGGCCGGAAGGTCTGAATACCAGCACCAGGATCAGCACAAAGAAGGCGAATACATCCTGATAATTGCTGCCCAGGAAGCCACCGGTGAAATCGCCGATATAACCCGCGCCCAGACTCTCGATCACGCCCAGCAACAGGCCACCCAGCATGGCGCCAGCCAGGTTGCCGATACCTCCCAGTACTGCCGCCGAAAACGCCTTGAGTCCCAGCAAAAATCCCATGTAATAGTGCGCCAGGCCATAGTAGGCGCTTACCATTACCCCTGCCACCGCAGCGAGCGCCGAGCCCATTACAAAGGTGAGCGAGATCACGGTATTGGCATTCACTCCCATCAGGCCGGCTATCTGGGGCGATTGCGCCGTGGCGCGCATGGCACGCCCCAGACGGGTTCTTTTTACCAAGATGGTGAGCCCCAGCATCAGCACGACGGAAGTAATCAGAATGACAATTTGGACATCGGTGATGCTGGCGCCCAGCAATTGATGGCGGCCTTGCGGCAGGATAGGGGGAAAGGATATGTACTGCCGTCCCCAGATCAGCATGGCGAGATTCTGCAACACGATGGATACGCCGATTGCGGTAATCAGCGGTGCCAGCCGCGGGGCATTGCGCAGCGGACGGTATGCCAGCCGCTCAATGGTAAAGCCCAGCGCCATGCACGCCGGGATCGCCGCCAATAAGCCAAGCAAAGCGATCACCACGCCGGGCAATTCCACCCCGCTGCCAACCAGCGCGGAGATCACCGATAATGCAACCATGGCGCCTATCATGGTCACTTCACCGTGGGCAAAGTTGATCAATTCAAGGATGCCGTAAACCATGGTGTAGCCTAATGCCACCAGCGCGTACACGCTGCCCAGCACCAGACCATTGATCAACTGCTGAACAAAAATATCCATGCCGTGCGCTGGAGAAAACTGCTTACTTGCCGCTGAATACGGTTTCCAGCGGATGCCAGGCACCATTCTTGACCTGGTATAGCGTTACCGCGCCGCCGCTCACATCGCCTTTGCTGTCAAAACGGATTTTTCCAGTCACGCCCTGGTAATCGGTTTTGGCAAGCTCTGGCAAGTATTTGGCCGGATCCGATGAATCAGCTCGTTTCATGGCTTCCACCATTACGTATACGGCATCATAGGCATAAGGGGCGTAATTCTGAATCGGTCCAAAGCGCTCGGTGAATTTTTCCTTGAAGGCCTTGCCGCCGGGCATGGAATCCAGCGTCAGGCCAGGATTAGAAGCAATTGCGCCTTCGGCGTCTGCACCGGCCAGCTTGATGAATTCGGGTGTTTGCATGCCGTCGCCACCCAACAGTTGCGTTTTCAATCCAAGCTGCCTCATTTGCCTGGCCATTGGACCTGCTTGCGGATCCATACCTGCGAAGAACACCAGGTCGGGAGATTTGGATTTGATCGAGGTGAGGATAGACATGAAATCGGTAGATCTATCGGTAGTGTATTCACGCGCGACAATTTCCGCGCCCGCCGCCTCGGCGGCCTTGGCGAATTCATCTGCCAGCCCCTGACCATAGGCAGTGCGATCATCAATCACGGCAATTTTTTTTGCGCCAAGTTTATTGACCGCATATTGGCCCAGCACATGACCCTGCTGTTCGTCGTTAGTCATCACGCGAAACGCGGTGTTGTACCCTTGTGCGGTATACGCAATGGCTGTAGCGGAAGGCGATATCTGCGGGATGCCGGCGGCGTGATAAATAGTCGATGCCGGAATGGTAGAACCTGAATTGAGGTGGCCGATAACGCCAACAACGCCACTATCCACCAGCTTTTGCGCCACGATCGTGGCGGTTTTTGGATCAGCCTGATCGTCTTCGCTCAACAAGTCGATATGCATTTTTTTGCCGCCTAAAGTAAGGCCTGCGGCATTGATTTCATCCACGGCCAAACGTGCGCCGTTTTCATTGTCCTTGCCCAAATGTGCCTGCGGTCCGGTAAGTGGAGACACCGAGCCGATCTTGATGATGTTATCTGATGAGGCGCCCTCGCGTTTGCCACAACCGCCCAGTATCAACGCCGCCATTGTCGCTACCAGTAATGCATTTACGATGGGTTTCAACGCGCTCTCCGTCACAAAATCTTCGTTAACTTATACCACAAACGTCAAAAACCGTGAACGCATTGACCTGCATACCATTCACGAAATAGTATGCAGACGTAAAAAAGCCGGCTACGAGAGCCGGCTCAAATCACATCCATCACCAATCAGAGGCTGAGTATCCAGCTCACAATCGTTTTCAGATCGGCGTCCTTGACCTGGGGGTTAGGCGGCATCGGCACCTGCCCCCACACGCCCGCTCCACCGCGTTTGACCTTCTCGATCAACCTGGCCTCTGCACCCTTGTCACCTTTGTATTTGGCTGCAACATCTTTATATGCCGGACCCACAATTTTTTTGTCCACGCCGTGACAGCTCATACAAGCGTTTTTCTGCGCCAGTGACAAACCGGAATCTGCTGCGACCGCCGAACCCATGCTTAACGCGATAATCGCGGCGCTCACGATACCCATCCATGCCTTCATCTTGTATTCTCCTCTGTAGTTGAAAGACGATCTGAATCTACTGTGATGATGCAATACTACCCGAAACAAACCAACCTACAAGCCGTACATTTGCTTGCTGATGCCTTGTAAAATCTACCAGTAACGAGCCGCAATCAATCTCAGGAATCCAGCCAGGAGAGGAGGTATTGCCATTGCTCAAGTTCGCGCTCAGCCAGGTAGGGAGGCAGGTCAAACAGCGTTTTCCCCTCGAAGGCGGCATTCACATACAGCTGGGCTTCGCGCAAGTACGCCAATATCGGCATATCCAGATCTTTCATGAATTGCTCGAGTATCGCTGCCGCACGGGTACGGGGTGCCATGCGCATCCCCACCACACCCACAAAAATCTTGCCTTTGCGTATCGCTTTTTCGGTTTGCAATAGTTCCAGAAATTCCTCGCTGGCGTTCATATCGAACAGCGAAGGCGCAATGGGCACAACCACCCGATTTACCAATTTCAGGACGCGTTCAAGGCTTTTGCCATGCAAACCCGCAGGTGAATCAATCACCAGCCAGCCTTCTTGCGTCCCGATATTGCCAGGCTTATCGGAGAACAGTTTGATCGGTGGCAAAATTTCAGGCCGTAATGCCAGCCAGCCGCTGGCCGATTGCTGGCGATCCATATCCAACAGGCGCACAGGTTGCCCTGCGGCTGCCAGATAACCGGCAATATTGGTTGCCAGGGTCGTTTTACCGCTACCGCCCTTGGGATTGGCAATCAGGATGGTATTCATGGCGGCTTATTCCACGTTGCTGCGGCTACGCCGCTCCACCTGGCTGACATCGCGCACTGCTCCCGTGGCAGCACTCGTGGTGAGTGCCGCATAAGCGCGCAGCGCCACTGACACGGCACGCTCGCGGTTGACCGGTTGCCATGCCTGGTCACCCCGGGCATGCATCGCCGTACGACGACGCGCCAGCTCGGCATCAGTCACCGCCAAATGGATGCTGCGATTGGGGATATCGATTTCGATACGATCACCCTCCTCTACCAGGCCAATCGTGCCGCCTTCGGCCGCTTCGGGCGAGACGTGACCGATGCTCAAACCCGAGGTGCCGCCGGAGAATCGCCCGTCGGTAATCAATGCACAGACCTTCCCGAGCCCTCTGGATTTAATGTAGGAAGTTGGATACAGCATTTCCTGCATTCCCGGACCGCCCTTGGGGCCCTCGTAACGAATCAGCACCACGTCGCCCGCCTTGACCTGATCCGCCAGCACTGCCTCCACTGCCGCATCCTGGGATTCAAAAATCCGCGCCGGGCCGGAAAATTTAAGAATGCTTTCATCCACACCAGCTGTTTTGACGATACAACCATCCAGCGCCAGATTGCCGTGCAAAACCGCGAGGCCGCCATCCTGTGAGTAAGCATGCTCCTTGTCGCGAATGCAGCCCGCAGTACGGTCGAGATCAAGGTCGGGCCAGCGCTTGTCCTGGCTGAACGCTACCTGTGTCGGCACGCCCCCCGGGCCAGCGCGATAAAACTGGCGCACTGCCGCATCTTCGGTACGCGATATGTCGTATTTTTCCAGTGCCTCTGCCATGGTCTTGCTGTGTACCGTGGGCAAATCACGATGCAATAGCCCCGCCCGATCCAGCTGCCCCAGGATGGCCATTACGCCGCCGGCACGATGCACGTCCTCCATGTGAAATTGTTGCGAAGCCGGCGCCACCTTGCACAGATTGGGCACCTTGCGCGACATGCGGTCGATATCCTTCATGGTAAATGGCACGCCTCCTTCAAAGGCGGACGCCAGCAGATGCAGCACGGTATTGGTAGAGCCGCCCATGGCAATGTCGAGCGCAATGGCGTTTTCAAATGCCTCGAAGGTAGCGATGGAACGCGGCAGCACCGAATAATCATCCTGCTCGTAATGCCGCTTTGCCAGATCGACGATCAATCGCCCGGCCTGCAAAAACAGCTGCTTGCGGTCTGCATGCGTGGCTAGCGTTGAGCCATTGCCAGGCAACGACAGGCCCAGCGCCTCAGTCAGGCAATTCATCGAGTTGGCGGTGAACATGCCGGAACAGGAGCCGCAGGTAGGGCAGGCGGAACGCTCCATGGTCATCACGTCCTCGTCCGACTCACGCTCATCGGCGGCCGATACCATCGCATCCACCAGGTCGAGTTTGACGACTTTGCCGCGGATCGTGACCTTGCCGGATTCCATCGGTCCGCCGGAAACGAATACCACCGGGATGTTCAGCCGCATCGCCGCCATCAGCATGCCGGGGGTGATTTTGTCGCAGTTGGAAATGCACACCAGCGCATCGGCACAGTGAGCATTAACCATGTATTCCACCGAATCGGCAATCAACTCGCGTGACGGCAGCGAATACAACATGCCGCCGTGCCCCATGGCGATACCGTCGTCCACCGCGATGGTGTTGAATTCCTTGGCCACACCACCGGCAGCTTCGATCTCACGCGCCACCAATTGCCCCATGTCTTTCAGGTGCACGTGGCCCGGCACAAACTGGGTAAACGAGTTGGCAATGGCAATGATGGGCTTGTCAAAATCGCCATCCTGCATGCCGGTGGCGCGCCACAAGGCGCGGGCCCCGGCCATGTTGCGTCCTTGGGTAGTGGTATGGGAGCGGTAGACAGGCATAATTGACCTCAGATTAGTGCGATAATACGGAATTGCCAATTTTATCCCATAACTACGCACTATGCTGATCCATCCTGACTTCAATCCCATTGCCATTTCCATCGGCCCACTCGCCATTCGCTGGTACGGGTTGATGTACCTGACTGCATTCATGCTGGTGCTGGTACTTGGGCGCTGGCGCATCAAACAGCATCCGGATTCAGGCTGGACCGTCAAAAACCTGGACGATGTCTTGTTTTACGGGGTGCTTGGTACGGTGCTCGGGGGGCGGCTCGGCTATGTGCTGTTTTACAAATTCGGCTACTACCTGGCGCATCCGCTCGAAATTTTTTACGTGTGGGAAGGCGGCATGTCATTCCACGGTGGCTTTCTCGGTGTGATCTTCGCCATGTGGCTATTTTCGCGGCGCACCGGCAAACCCTGGCTCGTCATCACCGATTTTATTGCGCCGCTGGTACCGCTTGGGCTAGGCGCGGGGCGCATCGGCAATTTCATCAATGGCGAATTGTGGGGCCGGCCTACCGATGTTCCCTGGGCAATGGTTTTCCCTGCGGTAGACAATGTGCCGCGCCACCCTTCCGAATTGTATGAATTCGGCCTCGAGGGCATTGTGCTGTTTATCATCATATGGCTATTCTCGGCCAAGCCGCGCCCCATGGGTGCGGTGTCGGGGCTGTTTCTGATTGGCTACGGCACGTTCCGCTTTCTGGTCGAGTTCACTCGCGAGCCGGATGACTTTCTCGGTCTGCTCAGCCTCGGCCTCAGCATGGGACAATGGCTCTCGCTGCCGATGATTATTGCCGGCGTGGTGATGATGACTTGGGCTTACCGTCGCAAATCTTGACAGGACAAGGGCAAAACCCTGATAATTCCGCGCTTTGCTTCATGGGGTGATGTAGCTCAGATGGTTAGAGCGATGGATTCATAACCCATAGGTCGGCGGTTCGACTCCGCCCATCACCACCACCAAATTTCTTCGCCCTCAGTCTGATAACTGCCCGGCGCACATTGTGAAAAAAGTCTTCATCAAAACCTTTGGCTGCCAGATGAACGAGTACGACTCGGGCAAAATGGCGAGCGTGTTGCACGCATCTGATGGACTGACTCCGACTGATAACCCTGCCGACGCAGACGTCATTCTGTTCAATACCTGCTCGGTACGCGAAAAAGCCCAGGAAAAAGTATTTTCCGACTTGGGGCGGGTGCGCGAACTCAAGGACGCCAATCCGGCGCTGATTATTGGTGTGGGCGGCTGTGTGGCTAGTCAGGAAGGCGCAACAATCATCAACCGTGCACCCTATGTCGATATCGTATTCGGACCGCAAACCCTGCATCGCCTGCCCGCATTGATTGCAACAAGACGGGCAACCGGGCTGCCACAGGTCGATATCTCGTTCCCGGAAATCGAGAAATTTGACCACCTGCCAGCAGCCAAATCGGAAGGTGCCAGCGCTTTTGTATCCATTATGGAGGGCTGCTCCAAATACTGTTCGTTTTGCGTCGTGCCTTATACCCGTGGCGAAGAAGTATCGCGGCCATTCGACGATATTCTGGCCGAAATCACCCTGCTTGCTAACCAAGGTGTGAAAGAGGTCAATCTCCTGGGGCAGAATGTAAACGCTTATCAGGGTGCGATGGCGGATGGGGACAGCGCCGATTTTGCCCTGCTGCTCGAATATGTGCATGGCATTCCGGATATCGAACGCATTCGGTATACCACCAGCCATCCACGCGAATTCACCACGCGCCTGATTGAAGCCTATACTCGCCTGCCCAAGCTGGTTTCACATCTGCATTTACCGGTACAGGCGGGCTCCGACAGGATTTTGGCGGCAATGAAACGGGGTTACACCGTGCTGGAGTATAAATCCATCATCCGCCGTTTGCGCAAAGTGCGCCCAGACATCACTGTTTCCTCGGACTTCATTATCGGATTTCCAGGCGAGACTGAAGCAGATTTCGAAGCCACCATGCAATTGATTGACGAGGTCGGTTTCGACAATTCTTTCAGTTTTATCTATAGCAAGCGTCCGGGTACACCGGCCGCCGAATTGCCGGACGATGTACCCCACGCCATCAAGCAGGCGCGCCTGGTGAAATTACAGAAACGCATTGAAGCCAATGAACTGGCCATCAGCCAGTCTATGGTGGGCAACCGCGAGCGGGTCCTGGTGGAACGCGTGTCCAAAAAGGATGCCGGCGAACTGGCGGGACGTACCGACAACAATCGCGTGGTCAACTTTCCGGGCCCTGCGCGTCTGATCGGACATTTTGCCGAAGTTGTCATCACCCGGGCGGAGCCGCATTCGTTGCGCGGTGAAAGGGTTACGAATTAATGGAAATCGCTTTCGCACCAATAGACAACACGCGTCTGGCCAATCTGTGCGGCGTGCTGGAAGAAAATCTGCGCCAGATCGAAACCGGCCTGGATGTCGTCATCACACGTCGTGGCGAGCACTTCCGCATTACTGGAAAAACGGCCAGAACGCGACTGGCTGCCCAGCTACTCGAAGCGTTCTACCTGAAGGCAGGCGACCCGATCAGCGTGGATGATATCCAGTTGGGCCTGGTCGAGGCTACGCACCAAAAAGCAACCAGTCTTGCCCCGGATAGCGTACCGGTGCTGATGACGCGACGTGCCGATTTGCGCGGCCGGACCCCGCGCCAGACCGAGTATCTTACCCGGATCCAGGCGCATGACATCACTTTCGGCATCGGCCCTGCCGGGACCGGAAAAACGTATCTTGCCGTTGCCAGCGCAGTCGATGCACTGGAACGTGATGCCGTCAAACGTATTGTGCTGACCCGCCCGGCTGTGGAGGCCGGTGAGCGGCTGGGTTTTCTGCCGGGTGACCTGGCGCAGAAGATAGATCCCTATTTGCGTCCGTTGTACGATGCTCTTTATGATTTGCTGGGTTATGACAAAGTAGGTAAGCTGTTCGAACGCAACACCATCGAAATTGCGCCACTGGCCTATATGCGTGGACGCACTTTGAACCAGGCCTTCATCATCCTGGACGAAGCGCAAAACACCACGCCAGAACAAATGAAAATGTTCCTCACCCGTATTGGTTTTGGTTCCAAAGCCGTCATCACCGGCGATATCACGCAGGTGGATTTGGCGCGCCATCAGAAAAGCGGTCTGGTTGACGCCGGAGAAGTGCTGCAGAATATACGTGGCATTGCCTTCACCCAATTTCTGTCTGAAGACGTTGTGCGCCACCCGCTGGTCGCGCGTATTGTTGATGCTTATGAAAAGCGCGACCAAACCCGCTGAACCCTCTCCTCGAAGTAAGCCGGCACGGCCGCGTCTCACGCTGTCCGTGCAGCGCGCGGTGCGTGCAATCAATGCGCCCAGCCGTGCCCAGATCATGCATTTTGCGCGGGCTGCGCTGGAGCGCGATGCCGAAATCACCATCCGCCTGGTAAATGAGCCGGAAGGCCGTGCGCTCAACCATGACTATCGCGACCGCGATTATGCCACCAACGTTTTATCCTTCGTGTATGCCTCAACCCCAGTGATCAGTGGCGATCTGGTTCTGTGCGCCCCGGTAGTGAGTCGCGAGGCGCAACAACAAGGTAAATCAGTCATTGCTCACTATGCGCATCTGATCGTTCATGGTGTATTGCACCTGCACGGCATGGATCATGAAAACGATGCCGACGCACAGGTCATGGAAGCACTTGAGACCGAAATTGTGACGGGACTTGGCTTTGCCGACCCTTATTTAGAAATGGAGCAGATTTAACATGGAAGAACCCGCCAAATCAAGCTGGCTCGAACGCCTCGGCGCATTCCTGTCGCGCGAGCCGGAAAGCCGTGGCGAACTGGTGGATATTTTGCACAGCGCCTATCAGCACAACCTGTTCGATGCCGATGCCTTGTCGATGATTGAAGGTGTCCTTCAAGTTTCGGAAATCCAGGTGCGCGACATCATGATCCCGCGCGCGCAGATGGATATGGTGGATATTAACGATACGCCCGAGCTGTTCATTCCCTATGTGATCGAAACTGCGCACTCGCGCTTTCCGGTCATCGATAAAAACAAGGATGACGTCATCGGCATTCTGCTTGCCAAGGATTTGTTGCGATATAACGCGGGCGAGGAATTCAACGTGCGCGAAATGCTGCGCCCGGCCGTGTTCATCCCGGAATCCAAGCGCCTTAACGTGCTGCTCAAGGAATTCCGCGCGAGCCGCAACCATATCGCCATCGTTGTCGATGAATATGGTGGCGTTGCGGGACTGGTTACCATTGAAGACGTACTCGAACAGATCGTCGGTGACATCGAAGATGAATATGATTTCGACGAAACGGAAGACAATGTCATCCGTGACAAGGCCGGGCGCTACCGGGTCAAGGCGGTGACCGAAGTCGCCGATTTCAATACCGTGCTAGGTACGCAGTTTTCCGATGAGGAGTTTGATACCGTTGGTGGCCTGGTTGTGAACCAGTTCGGCCACCTACCCAAGCGCGGCGAGGAAGTCGAATTCGACGGTATCAAATTCCATGTGCTACGGGCAGATAGCCGGCGGCTGCATACGCTACTGGTAGAAAAGATGGCTGGCAACGCTTAATTCGCAACTTTGGGAGGCCATTGGGTTGTAATGGTCGAAACATAGGCTGCCACTGCCTTCATTTCCGCTGGCTTCAGGTTGTGGGCGACCACTTTCATGGCTGTTGCATCGGAGCGCTCTTCAGCGGACCTCTGAAACACATTCAATTGCTTGATGATATAGTCGGCATGCTGTCCCGCAATGCGCGGGAACTGACCGCTGCCTGCACCTTCTGCACCATGGCAAGCCATGCAGGCCGGAACCCCTTCGCTGGAGATGCCGTTAGAGAAAATCGCCTTGCCTTCGTTCTCCAGTTTGATATTTTCCGGCTTGCTGGCACCTGGTTTCTGCTCGGAATAATAGGTAGCCAGCTCCTTGATCTGCGCATCGGTCAGGCTCCTGGAGATACCCCACATATACTCGAACCCCGCCGGGTCCAGGCGATGGTGGCCGCGGAACTCCTTCAACTCCGAGATCAAGTACCATTCCTGCTGTCCCGCCAGTCTGGGGAAAGTGGGATTAACGGAATTACCGGTGACGCCATGGCAATCCGAGCACACCTGCTCGGCCAGTGTCTTGCCATGTACGCTGGGGTCACCCAGGTTGCGGGAGGTATTTTCCGTCGTCGTGCAACCCGCAGCGATTGCGGCCAGAGCCAGTAGCAAAGTGATGGTGGCAGTTTTCATGATTCAATCTCCGAATAGTCCATTATTCATGTCGGGTGCGCGCCGCCATGTCGGCGCGCGCACCAGGTTGTTTAAACCGTCTGCTTAGTATGCGCCCCAGACATAGAAGAACAGCGAGTTGTCATCCTTCGCATTCCTGCCGCTGCCGTCGGTATTGCTGGATAGCCCATTGACTCTGTTGAACATGGTGTATTGCATGCCGAGCCGTACATACTGCACCGGCGTCCAGAATATCTCGGGCGTCCAGCCGCGCGTCCCGGTCTGTGCGGCATTCGGGAGAGTGCTTGAGCTATTGCGTGAGCTATTGCTGACATCGAAATAGGACAGGGACGCGCCATACTTTGCCTGATAGATGAAGGATGTCTTGGCCCTCAGGGAATTGACTGTGTCGGGAAGGTCTCCGGGCGTTCCATAGTCTATGTTTTCATGGATGCGAGTGACCGTCGCGGTGACCGTGTAGGGGTCGAGCAAGTACTGGTACTGGAAGTCGATGCCATTGTCACGATAGTGGTCGGTCGGTCCGGAGTGGCTAGCCGGATTTGTGTATGGACGGACGTCCAAGTAGGACAAGCCGGCCATCACATTGTGGGGGCCCCATTCCTTGGTCAGCGCCAGGCGGGCGTAGGGATTGGTACCCTTGATGTTGATCTGGCCACCATTACCCTGGGTCATGAAGGAAAAGACGCCGTCGCCGGTGCGGTAGCCGGTGAGTTCCGCATACAGCGTCTTGTTCCAGTAGGCATAGGCGCCGATTCCCGCCACTTGTTGGCCGAGAGTGCCGTCCTGAATCGTGGCGAAACCGCCGCCAAGCATCGGGGTGATGGCGCCTCCTACTCCGGTGTTACCAGGCACCACGCCGTAGCCCCAGGCCGGGGTGCTGTTCCACACGTCCTGTACGCCGGGGTTGTTGTGCAGGGTGAGGCCGTAGATCAGATCCTGTTTGTCGTTGATGAGGTGATCGGCGTAGCGCAGATCCAGGTTGTCCGAACCGGTATGGCCCGACCAGTTCCCGGTCTCGGAATCCTGACTATCATAGTTGTTATAGGTGATCTGCACGAATCCGCCCACTTTGTCGGTGATCTTTCCCGCAATAAACAGGCTGGCAGTGTTGAAGATGGGAGACCCGTCTTGCGTTTTCCCTTGAGTGGGATCATTGACCTTCACCTTGTTGGAGGTCAGCACCGCCATGGCCGCCAGCGGCAGCGCACGCTGTCCGATGGTGTAGCCGGTAAGCTTGAACAGGCGCCCGTAGGGGGTAAGTTCGGGAAATTGTCCCCCGGCATGACAAGCAACGCAGTTTTGACCGGTCTGTCGTGCGAAAGAAGGCACAGCATGAGCGTTGACTGAAGTGAACGCTAGAATAGATACGATTAACCAAGAGGCAGCTTGGTCGACCCTGCAAGCTTTTATCAGCAATTGCCGCAACATGATTTTCCCCTTTTCCCCGAGCCAAAAAAAACGAACACTGGCATTACCATATCAGTAAATACCAATATTCATAATAGGGGGAATAGCTTACATTTCGCTGACAATCAGGATGAAATACCCGCTCGATATTGATTTGAAGCATGGCTAAGGCCAAATAAACAGCACGCATACGATCTTGGAGCAGCAGGCGCGTTACAAATAAAAAAGGCAGCCCAAGCTGCCTTTTTTATTTGGGTAGAAGGAAAATTATTTGATAATTGCTGCCAGTTCACCCTTGGCATATTTCGCTGCCATTTTCTCCAGATCCACCGGCTTGATCTTGGCTGCCTGGCCTGCGCAACCAAAAGCTTCATAACGTGCTTTACAGATTGCCTTCATGGCCTTGGTGGAGGCAATCAGGAATTTGCGTGGATCAAACTCTTTCTTGTTTTCCGCCAGGAACTTGCGCACAGCACCGGTGGATGCCATGCGCAGGTCAGTATCGATATTCACTTTACGCACGCCATGTTTGATACCTTCCATGATTTCTTCCACCGGCACACCATAGGTCTCACCCATGTCACCGCCGAAGTCATTGATGATTTTCAGCCATTCCTGCGGCACCGAAGAAGAGCCGTGCATCACCAGGTGCGTGTTGGGGATGCGCGCGTGGATTTCCTTGATACGGCCAATGGCGAGGATGTCGCCGGTAGGCGGACGGGTGAATTTGTATGCGCCGTGCGAAGTGCCAATCGCGATAGCCAGCGCATCCACGCCGGTTTTCTTGACAAAATCGGCGGCTTCTTCCGGGTCGGTCAGCAATTGTGAATGATCCAGCATGCCTTCCGCACCGCTACCATCTTCTTCGCCGGCCATACCGGTTTCCAGCGAGCCCAGGCAGCCCAGTTCCCCTTCCACAGAAACACCTACTGCATGGGCTATATCGACCACCCTGCGGGTAATTTCCACGTTGTATTCATAGCTGGCAGGGGTTTTTGCATCTTCCTGCAAGGAACCGTCCATCATCACAGAAGAAAAGCCATCGGTAATGGAACGAATGCATACCGGGGCGCTGGCACCGTGATCCTGGTGCATGACAACGGGAATATGGGGATAGGCTTCAACCGCAGCCGTGATCAAATGACGCAGGAAGCTGGCGCCTGCATATTTGCGCGCGCCTGCAGAGGCTTGCATGATGACCGGACTACCGCATTCATCAGCGGCTTCCATAATGGCCTGAACTTGTTCCAGATTGTTAACGTTGAATGCGGGCAGACCATAGCCATTTTCAGCTGCATGGTCCAACAATTGGCGCAGGGATACGAGTGCCATGATTTTCTCCTTGGTTAATAAATAGGCTGCAATTTCTGCAAAATTTTAAGATTTTTTGTTCTCGCCGACAGTGACGATTTTCATGGTATTGGTGCCACCGGCTTCACCGATCGGTTCGCCGATGGTCAGTACGATCAAATCACCATCACGCACTGCACCGCGTCGACGCAACTCATCCTCCGCTTCGATCAACAACTGATCGCGATCCTTGGAATTGGTCTGGAAATTGACCGGATAAACGCCACGATACAGGGTCACTTTTCTACGGGTTTCCACCTCTGGTGTCAAGGCGTAGATCGGCACACCCGTGCTCATGCGCGACATCCACAGGCAGGTGCTTCCCGACTGGGTCAAGGCTGCAATGGCGCGTACGTTCGGCAGATGCGTCGCGGTAAAAATGGCTGCCATTGCGACCGATTCATCCTTCCGGTTGAAATTCTTATTGATCCGCAAATTGACAAAATCACGTTCGATTTCCTTTTCCGCCTCACAGCACACGCGATCCATGGCGGCTATCGCCTCCACCGGAAACATGCCCGCAGCTGTCTCTGCAGACAGCATCACCGCATCGGTCCCGTCCAGCACTGCATTGGCCACATCGGAAACTTCGGCGCGGGTCGGTATCGGACTGGAAATCATGGATTCCATCATCTGCGTGGCAGTAATCACCAGTTTGTTGCGCTCGCGCGCCATGCGGATCATTTTCTTTTGCAGCGCTGGCACAGCGGCATCGCCGACTTCCACGCCGAGGTCGCCACGCGCCACCATAATGGCATCCGAGGCATCGAGAATTTCCTCAAGCGCAGGGATCGCTTCGGCACGTTCGATCTTGGCGACCAGCATGCCGTGGCCACCCGCTGCACGCAGGAGGTTACGCGCCAGTTGCATGTCGGCAGCGGAACGCGGAAACGAAATCGCTACATAATCTGCTTTCAAGGCGGCCGCTGTCTTGATATCTTCGATATCTTTTTCAGTCAGCGCGGCGGCAGACAGCCCGCCGCCTTTACGGTTGATACCTTTGTTATTGGACAGTACGCCGCCCTGGATTACCTTGCAGATAATTTCCGCGCCGTTCACCTCTTCCACCCACATTTCGATACGGCCATCATCCAGCAATAGCGTGGCGCCACGCTGCAGATCCTTGGGCAGATCCTTGTAGTCAAGTCCGACACGTTCCTGGGTACCCATTTCGCAGGTAGCATCCAGCACGAAACGGTCTCCGGTCTGTAGCGTAATCTTGCCGTCAACAAATTTACCAACCCGGATTTTGGGCCCCTGCAAGTCCACCAGCACGCCCACGGCGCGGCCCCGGGTACGCGCCAGCGAACGTACCATCTCGGCGCGATCGATATGATCCTGTGCAATACCATGTGAAAAATTAAGGCGCACGACGTCCACGCCTGCCTCCATCATCTTGTCCAGTATCTTGGGATCATTGGATGAGGGGCCGAGCGTGGCGACGATTTTTGTTCTGCGGATCATGTATATATTTACTCTGAAAAAGGCTTGTCAAGGAAACGTCCGCGGGCAGAATATTCTGCCCGCGCAACGACGTTCATACCAGCCAAACACCGTTAATGGATTAGCCTGCTGCACGTTGCTCAAGAATTTCAACAGCAGGCAATTTCTTGCCTTCCAGGAACTCCAGGAAAGCGCCTCCAGCGGTGGAGATGTAAGATACCTTGTCATAGATATCGTATTTTTGTATTGCCGCTATCGTATCGCCGCCACCCGCCAGGGTGAAGGCGCTGGTGTTGGCAATCGCCTCGGCAATTTTTTTGGTGCCCTCGCCAAACTGATCGAATTCGAACACGCCAACCGGACCATTCCACACAACCGTCCCGGCCTTCATGATGATCTCTACCAGTTCCTGGGCCGATTTCGGGCCAATGTCGAAGATCATGTCATCATCCACCACTGATCCTGCGTCTTTGAGCACCGCAGGTTCATTGGCGTCAAATTTCTTGCCGCACACCACATCCACCGCAATCGGGATGGTGGCACCACGCGCGGTCATTTTCTTCATCAGCGCTTGCGCGACCGGAACCAGATCATTCTCGCACAGGGATTTTCCGACGTTCTTGCCGGTCGCCTTGAGGAAGGTATTGGCGATACCGCCGCCGACCACCATCTGATCCACTTTTTCAGACAACGCTTCCAGCACTGTCAATTTGGTGGACACCTTGGATCCGCCCACGATGGCGACCATGGGCCGCGCCGGGCTGAGCAGCGCCTTGGTCAACGCCTCCAGCTCTTCGGTTAACAGAATGCCCGCTGCAGCCACCGGCGCAAACCTGGCAATGCCATGCGTCGAAGCTTCAGCGCGGTGCGCAGTTCCGAAAGCATCCATCACGAATACGTCGCACAGCTTCGCATATTTTTGCGCAGTCTCATCCAGACTCTTTTTCTCGCCTTTGTTGAAACGCACATTTTCCAGCATCACGGCTTCACCTGCGGCCACATCGAAGCCGCCGTCGATCCAGTCTTTGACCAATCGCACCGGCTTACCCAGTTTGGCGCTGAGCACATCTGCCACAGGCTGGAGCGAATTGTCTGCGGAGTATTCACCTTCCGTCGGACGCCCAAGATGCGAGGCCACCATCACTTTGGCACCGGCTTTGAGACAATGCTCTATGGTGCGCATGGACGCTGTGATGCGGGCGTCCGAAGTAACCTTGCCGTCTTTGACCGGCACATTCATGTCGGCACGAATGAAAACACGTTTGCCTTTGAGATCAAGGTCGGTAACGCGGATAACTGCCATTGTGATTCTCCCGAGAAGTAAGGTTTAAGGCTTGGGAATGCTCAAGCCTTAAAGCTCACATCGTTCAATGCACAAGGGCAAGTCAGCCAGGGCGATACTGCGACCCCTCGGACTTGCCGCCTGCTGTCGATTACTTCGCTACGTGCTGTACGAAACGCAGCATGTTGCAGGTATAACCGTATTCATTGTCATACCAGGCGACGACCTTGACGAAGGTGGAATCCAGCGCAATGCCGGCTTCCGAGTCGAATACCGAAGGCGCCGAGTGACCACGGAAATCAGTGGACACCACTTTTTCAGTGGTGTAACCCAGCACGCCCTTGAGGGCGCCTTCAGAGGCGGATTTCATTGCCGTACAAATGTCCGCGTACGTGGCCTCTTTATTCAACTCCACGGTCAGATCCACCACCGACACGTCGGAAGTTGGCACGCGGAATGCCATGCCGGTCAGCTTGCCTTTCAATTCCGGCAACACGACACCGACGGCCTTGGCGGCACCGGTAGACGACGGAATGATGTTTTCCAGAATACCGCGGCCACCGCGCCAGTCCTTGCTGGATGGACCGTCAACGGTTTTTTGGGTTGCCGTCGCAGCATGCACCGTCGTCATCAGGCCGCGCTTGATGCCCCAGTTATCGTTCAACACCTTGGCGACTGGCGCCAGGCAGTTGGTGGTGCAAGAAGCGGCCGAGACAATGGCCTCACCTGCATACTTGGTGTGATTCACGCCGAATACAAACATCGGGGTGTCATCTTTGGAAGGCGCTGATTGCACGACCTTCTTGGCCCCTGCGTTGATGTGCGCCTGGCAGGTTTCCTTGGTCAGGAAAAAACCGGTCGATTCGATAACAATATCAGCACCGATTTCGTCCCACTTCAAGTTGCTTGGGTCGCGTTCGGCTGTCAAACGGATTTTTTTGCCATTCACCATCAGGTTGTTGCCTTCAACGGCCACGTCGCCATTGAAACGGCCATGCACCGAGTCGAATTTCAGCATGTACGCCAAGTATTCAGGGTCGAGCAGATCATTGATCGCGACCACTTCAATATCCGGGAAATCCTTGGCAATTGCGCGGAATGCCATGCGGCCAATGCGGCCAAAACCGTTGATACCAACCTTAATAGTCATAATTTACCGCCTCCAATATAAAAAGATGAATCCTCTCGTCGCCAGGGGCTTGCGCACCCTGGCAAGGGTATTGCCGTTACATTACGCTCTTGACGGTTTTCACCAGATTTTCCACGGTGAAGCCGAAATGCTTGAACAGATCCGGTGCAGGCGCCGATTCGCCGAAGCTATGCATGCCCAGCACTGCGCCATCCAGACCGACATACTTGTACCAGCCATCCGTAGAACCTGCTTCAACGGCCACGCGCACCACACCCTGGGGCAGTACGCTGGCCTTATAAGCGTCGTCCTGACGGTCAAAAGCGCTGGTGCAAGGCATTGACACCACGCGTGCGGCAATTCCTTCGGACGCCAGTGCTTCCTGTGTCTTGACCGCCAGTTCGACTTCCGAACCGGTAGCGATCAGTACCACCTTGGCATTGGCTGCGTCTTTCAACACATAACCGCCCTTGGCGATGTTGGCGATGGTAGCTGCGTCGCGCTGCATGAATGCCAGGTTCTGGCGGCTCAGGATCAGACTGGTCGGGCCGTCGTGTTTTTCCACGCCCTGCCCCCAGGCAACAATGGTTTCCACGGTATCGCATGGACGCCATACGTCCATGTTCGGAATCATGCGCAAGGTGGCGGTTTGCTCAACCGGCTGGTGCGTCGGGCCGTCTTCACCCAGACCGATGGAATCGTGGGTAAATACCCAGATCACGCGCTGCTTCATCAACGCCGCCATGCGCAGGGCATTGCGTGCGTATTCGGAGAACATCAGGAAGGTGCCGCCAAACGGCAGCACGCCGCCATGCAGCGCCATACCGTTCATGATGGCGGACATGCCGAATTCGCGCACGCCGTAGGAAATGTAGTTGCCGACACTATTGGCTTTAACATGGTGGCAGCCTGTCCAGTTGGTCAGATTGGAACCAGTCAGATCGGCGGAGCCGCCAAGGAATTCGGGCAGCGCGGGTGCCAGCGCATTGATGGCGATTTGTGATGCCTTGCGCGTTGCGACGGTTTCACCCTTGGCGTTGATGGCGGCAATCGCCTGCGCCAGGTGTGCATTCCAGTTCGCCGGCAATTCGCTTGCCATGCGACGCTTGAATTCGGCTGCTTCGGCCGGGAAAGCGGCTGCATATTCAGCGAATTTGTTATTCCATAACGTTTCCAGCCCCGCGCCCTTGGTCCTGGCATCCCAGCCTTCATACACATCGGCAGGAATTTCAAACGCCGGGTGATCCCAGCCAATATGCTTGCGGGTATCGATGATCTCCTGCGCACCAAGCGCAGCGCCGTGCACATCATGGGTGCCTTCCTTGTTGGGAGAACCTTTACCGATGATGGTTTTGCAGCAAATCATGCTGGGCTTGTCGGTCACGGCTTTGGCCGCCTGAACAGCTGCGTCTACTGCTACGGCATCGTGCCCATCCACACCAGCGATCACATGCCAGCCGTAAGCCTCGAAACGCTTGGGCGTATCGTCGGTAAACCAACCTTCGACGTGACCATCAATCGAGATGCCATTGTCATCCCAAAATGCAATCAGCTTGCCCAGGCCCCAAGTGCCGGCCAGCGCGCAGGATTCGTGCGAAATGCCTTCCATCAGACAACCGTCGCCGAGGAATACATAGGTATGGTGATTGACAATCTCATGGCCCGGCTTGTTGAATTCCGCCGCCAGCAATTTTTCAGTCATCGCCATGCCGACTGCATTGGTGATACCTTGACCCAGTGGACCCGTGGTGGTTTCTACACCAGGCGCGTAGCCATATTCAGGGTGACCAGGCGTTTTCGAATGCAGCTGGCGAAAACGCTTCAACTCATCCATTGGCAGGTCGTAACCGGTCAGATGCAACAGCGAGTACAGCAACATCGAACCATGGCCGTTGGACAGCACAAAGCGATCACGGTCGATCCACTTCGGGTTGGCCGGGTTATGGCGCAGGTGATGGTTCCACACCACTTCGGCGATTTCCGCCATCCCCATCGGTGCGCCGGGATGGCCCGATTTGGCTTTTTCCACCGCATCCATGGACAGCGCCCGGATAGCGTTTGCGAGATCGGTACGAGTTGCCATTGTTTCTTCCTCAGTCAATAAAAATACGTTTAATACTGCAAAAACGGGCCCCCAGGCTTGCAACCGGCATACCCGAAGAGGGAGCGTTCAGAATATTTGCAACCCGCGGGGTGTCCCGCAAGCAGGCAATTCAAATGCTTAAGTGGCGCAGTGTCGCTGCCCAACAATAGAAAATGCAGCGAAAGTTCTTGATTATGGCCGAGCCAGCCAAATTGGGCAAGTTCGACAAGCGTCTGAATTGGCGGCAAAAGCCATGGATTTGCGACCTAAAATGCCCGGCTTTTAAGGCTCAGCGCGGTAGTTTGCAAATCATGTCGAGGATAATCAAAGTTTTTAATTGGGCCGCCCGGTTCATTTATCCGCAGCACGTATCCAGGCTTTCCACTCAGCAAACAAATCAACGCCCAGCGCAGCCACCACAGGCCGTTCCCACAGATCGTCGGCCCAAAAATCATCACAAATCAGCGTACACATTTGCCCCCCTGCCTCTTCCATGATCAGGCAGCCGGCAGCGTAATCCCACAATTTCTGGCTGCCATGCAAATACACATCGAATCGCCCGGCCGCGGTGTAACACCAATCCAGCGTACTGGCACCGAAGTTGCGCTGCGAACTATAGGGCGGGTGTAACGCCACCTGCGTCGCAATGGCGTCGCTGATGCGTTTTAATTCCACCCCGGCCAGACTGTGGCTCAAATCGGGCGAGCGGGTTCTGATCGGCAGGGGTTCGCCATTTAAAAATGCTCCCCGGCCTTTTTCGGCATAAAACATCTCATCGGCGACCGGATCATAAATCACGCCCATCACACTGCGCCCGGCTTTCATCAACGCGACGGAGACAGCGAAATAGGGCACGCCATTGACAAAATTGGAGGTGCCGTCGATAGGATCGATACACCACAGCCCATCGAATCCTGCCGCCCATAACCTGCGCTGCTCGGCTTCGGACATTTCCTCACCCAGTACCGGATAAGGGGCGATGCGCGTCAACTCGCTGACCAGCGCGACCTGGCAGGCCAGATCAGCTTCGGTACACAAACTGCCGTCCGCCTTGCGGCTGTGGGCCACTTTCAGATAGCGCGGCATCACCTCAGCCTGGGCGACGCGTTTGACCACATCAATAACGGATTGCAGCACCGCTAAGCCGCCTTCCATTTAATCGAGCAGCCCATGCTGGGAATCTGCTCCAGCGGGCCAGCCTGCTTCCGTGCTACCTGCACCATGGCATCGAACAAATCACGGCGCACGCCTTCCGGAGATGTCTCCTTGCGCGAAGCATCAAAACGACCGCGGTATTGCAATTCAATATCACGATTAAATCCGAAGAAATCCGGCGTGCACACTGCGTCATAAGCACGTGCGACAGCCTGATTCGCGTCGTACACATACGGGAAGGGAAAGTCGAACTCGGCCGCCACTTTCTGCATATTATCGAAGCTGTCTTCCGCGTAATCAGCCGGATCGTTGGACATGATGGCAATACTGTTTATCCCGTAAACATCGCGCAGTTCCCGGCAATCGCGCACCAGGCGCGGACGAATGGCCTGCACATAAGGGCAGTGATTGCAGATGAACATCACCAGCAGACCATTTTCGCCCAACGCCGATTGCAGCGTATAACGCTGACCATCTACACCAGGCAGATCAAAATCCGGGGCCTTCCAGCCGAAATTGCAGACAGGGGTTTGCAGACTGACCATTTACTTCGACTCCAATTACAATACGATGCCCGTTATCATATCACGCACCCCTGCCCGCCCTGAGCCACCATGCCACGTTTCTACCTGCCCGAAGACCTTGCTGAAAATACTCTGATCAAGCTGCCGGAATCGTGCGCTCACCATGCCGCACGCGTATTACGCCTGGCGGTCGGCGACACAATCACGCTATTCAATGGCCGGGGCGGCGAGTGGACGGCCAGCATCCATCACATCGGCAAACGCGAGGTGGAAGTACAGGTAAGGATATGGCACGATGTGGAGCGTGAAACCCCGCTACGCGTCACGCTGGCGCAGGGCATTTCCAGCGGTGAACGCATGGACTACACCCTGCAAAAAGCGGTGGAGATGGGTATCCATGCGATTCAGCCGGTCGCCTGCGCACGCAGTGTCGTAAAGCTCTCCGGCGACCGCGCCAGCAAGCGTCGCGCCCATTGGCAAAACCTGGTGATCGCCGCCTGTGAGCAGAGCGCACGCAACCGTGTGCCGACGGTATCCGACATTACCCCCTTGCCCATCTGGCTGGCGCAGGCTGCCGTGCCGCTCAAGCTAATATTCGCACCGGATGCGCAACACACCCTGCATACCCTGCCGCGCCCCGCAGGCGCTGTGACCATACTGGCCGGGCCGGAAGGCGGCTTTGCCGCGGCCGAATACAGTGCAGCACTGGCTACAGGGTTCATTCCAATTCGGCTGGGGCCACGTGTGCTACGCACTGAAACCGCGGCTCTGGCAGCACTGGCTGCCATGCAAATCCTGTGGGGAGATCTGTAACAAACGCTCGTATTTTTGTTATACACTTCAAGCACATCCAATCCAAATCCAATAATAAACCGTATGGCAGCCTCTCCACCCTCCACCTTCGTTCACTGGTTTCGCGCTGCTGCGCCCTATATTCATGCCTTCCGCGGCAAGACTTTTGTGATTGCCTTTGGCGGCGAGGTCCTGAGCGATGGCCAATTCACCCACCTCGCACATGACCTCAATCTGCTGAACAGCCTTGGCGTACGCCTGGTACTGGTACATGGCGTACGTCCGCAAGTCGAAGAACATTTAACCCAGCGTGAGGCAGCGATCCGCTATGCCGACGGCCTGCGCGTTACGGACGATGCCGCGCTGGCCTGCGTCAAGGAAGCCGTGGGGGAAGTTCGCGTGGAAATCGAGGCGCTGTTATCGATGGGGTTGCCCAATAGCCCGATGGCCAACGCCGATATTCGCGTAACCAGCGGCAACTTTGTCACTGCGCGGCCACTGGGCGTGCGCGGCGGCGTGGATCTGCTACACACCGGCGAAGTGCGCAAGGTCAACGCTGCCGCCATTCGCCAGCGCCTTGACGACAACGACATCGTGTTGCTATCGCCGCTGGGTTATTCGCCCACTGGCGAAATATTCAACCTGTCGCTGGAAAACGTGGCCACCAAGGCCGCGCTGGCACTGGATGCCGACAAACTGATTTTCCTGATGGAGACCGAGGGCGTGCACAATGCCCGGGGTGGGCTCCTGCGCGTACTCACTGTGCCGGAAGCGGAAAAAATAGTCGCCGCCAAACGCAGCTTGCCGGAAGACGTGACATTTTACCTGCCGTGCGCCATCGCCGCCAGCAAACACGGCATCGGTCGCGTGCATCTGATCAGCCGTCACATTGACGGCGCATTGCTGTCGGAATTATTCACTCATGCCGGCATCGGCACCATGCTCACGCCGGCACGGCTGGAAACCCTGCGCCCGGCAGGAATTGACGACGTCGGTGGCATTCTGGAACTGATCCGTCCACTGGAAGAGGACGGCGTGCTGGTGCGGCGCTCGCGTGAGCGGCTGGAAATGGAAATCGAACGTTTCATCGTACTGGAGCACGATGGCATACTGATTGGCTGCGCCGCACTCTATCCGTTTGCCGGTGAGCGCGCTGGCGAACTCGCGTGCCTGGCGGTACATGCCGATTATCGCGGCAAAACCCGTGGCGATACGCTGCTGGAAGCCGCCGAGAAAAAAGCCCGCGCGCTAAAACTGAAACACCTGTTCGTTCTCACCACACGCACCGCCCACTGGTTTATAGAGCGCGGCTTCAAGGAAGTCGATGTAAGCGAGCTACCCACAGGTAAACAGGCGTTATATAACTACCAGCGCCGCTCCAAAGTGTTCGTTAAACCCATATAATCCGGGCAATGAACCCTACACGCCGCCAATTATGCGCACTCATGCTATGTTGCAGCCTGCCGCTCGGCGCCCGCGCGACGGCGCTGCCGCTCATCATCGGGCTGTATCCCAACCTGTCGTCACAACGTCTGTTTCGCCTGTACCAGCCACTCGGCAATTACCTGCAGCAGCAACTCGCACGGCCGGTACAGATCTACACCGCTAAAAATCCTCGCGCCTTCGTTGATGCAACCCGGCACGGCGACTTCGATATCGTGCTAACCCCCCCACACATGGCCTGGCTAGCCGAGCTTGAAGCCAATTATCGGCCACTTGCCACTTATGCCGCCACAATCCAGGGCGTACTGATCGTCGCAGCGTCATCCGGACTGAGTTCACCCGCAGAATTAAGGAACACCGATATCGCCATCCCCGATCCTCTGGCATTCACGACCATACTGGGAACGGTCTATTTGCAACAAGCCGGCCTGCGCCGCGGTGCGGATTACCATTTCCTGAATCGTGGCACCCACAACAATGCGGCGCTTGCCGTGATAAACGGTGAGGTTTCTGCAGCCATAGTCAACATACTTTTTTTCAATCAATTACCGGAAAAAATGCGGGGTAAATTACGCATCATCGGTGCAACACCCGCGGTAAAAAGCTTCTTTTTCATGGCCAACCCACGGCTCCAGGCAGCCACCATCCAGGCAGCGCAGGATGCCCTGCTGGGCTTCGGCAGTGCGCCGCATGGGCGTTTATTCCTTGATCACAGCCACTTCGGCCGCATCCTTCCCGCAGACGATCACAGCCTGGCCGAGATGGCACACTACGGCGCGGAAGCACAACGTCTGTTAAAGGAGCCGCGCCCATGAAGCGTCATGTTTCCATACCGCTGTGGGTCAAATTATTCCTGACCACCATGCTGGTGCAGTTCACCATGCTGGGCTTGCTGGCTTTTACCAGCATGCATGAGGCGCAACAGCGCCTGCTGGAAAATGCCGAATTGCGGCTGCAGGAACTACGCGTGCCGCTCGAATCCGCACTCAGCACCGCGCTGTTTGAGAGGGATATTGCCGGGATACAGGAACTGCTTAACTCGATGTACAAGGAAAAAAGCCTGCGCTATCTGGTTGTGACCGACATGCAAGGCAGGCGACTCGCGGCAGCTGGTCTGAATAACAGCAAACTCCCCGCGCAAAACCGCAGCTTCACCGATGTGGATAGCGACGGTGTATTCAACACCGCCATACCCATCACCCTGGGAGACGAACGCTATGGAACGCTTCATTTCGGCATTTCCACGGATTTTCTCAGGAATGCCGAAGCCCGCATGAAATACAAAATGCTGGCCATAAGCGGTGTCGCGCTCGTGCTGTCATTCGTATTGCTGATCGCCATCAGCCTGTGGCTTACGCGTCATTTACGCCAACTGGCGGAAGCCAGCCAGACCATCGCTGCGGGTAATCTCAACATCCATCTTCCTGTCACCAGCCATGATGAGGTAGGGCAACTCAATCAAGCATTCAACGCCATGGCCGCCAGCCTGCGCGGCCGCATCGAGGCATTACAGCAGGCCGAATCCATCCAGCGCCGTTATCTCGCTGAAACGCGTGTGGAAAAAGCCCGTCTGCTGGCGTTATTGTCGGCAATGAACCTGGGCATCCTGTTCGTCTCCATCAACAACCGGGTGGCCTATACCAACCCGGCTTTCACCCAAATATGGATGATCCGCAACAGCGACAATCTGGTCGGGCGTGAAATTGCCGACCTGCTCAATGACTCGGGTTGCATACTGGCGCGGCCGGATCATTTCTCGCGTCACATCATGGGCGTAATGAGTACGCATGAAAGTTCGGACAGTCTGGAAATTGAAATGACTGACGGCCGCGTGATTACCCAGCTGTCTTATCCGGTGCGTGAACAGGACGGCCGCATCATCGGGCGCATCCTGATTTTCGAGGACGTCACGCGTGAACGCCAAACCGCTGAACAACTGATTTATCTGGCTGAGCGTGACTCGCTGACCGGTCTATACAACCGGCGCCGTTTTGAGGACGAACTGTGGCGCATGGTGAGTGACATCACGCGTCACGGCAATAGCGGCAGCCTGCTGTTTTTTGATCTGGACGAATTCAAGTATATCAACGATACCTTCGGCCACCGCGCCGGGGATTCGATGCTGATCCGCGTCGCTGGCGCGGTGGGAGCGCTGATCCGCAGCAACGAAATATTCTGCCGTCTGGGAGGCGATGAATTTGCCATACTGATGCCCGACGCCAGTGACGAGGACGCCCAATCGCTGGCAGAACGTATCGTACGCGCAGTGGCTCAGATTCCATTCCGTTTCGAAGGCAAGAACCTGCGCCTGACCTGCAGCCTCGGCATTGCCGCCTATCCACAGCATGCAGAAAGCGCCGAGCAACTGGTTGCCCATGCGGATGCCGCCATGTATCAGGCCAAGGAGGCTGGCAAGAATGCCTGGCGCAGCTACCGGGCCGATCTGGATACTTCGCGCGAAATGATCCAGCGCATGAGCTGGAATGAACGCATCGGACGCGCGCTGGATGAAGACCGCTTCGTGTTGCACTTCCAGGGAATTTATCACACCCAGAGCGGTATTCTTGCCCATCTGGAAGTCCTGCTGCGCATGCGTGACGAGACGAACACGGAACAACTCATCATGCCGGGCCATTTCATTCCGCTGGCAGAGAAAAGTGGCCAGATTTTGCAGATAGACCGCTGGGTGATCAAGGAGAGTATTGCCCTGCTGCAGGCCAAACCGGAAATTCCTGCACTCGCGGTGAATATTTCGGGGCGCTCGCTGGATGATCCGGGCCTTGCCCTGTTCATTTCTGACGAGCTGCTCGCAGCCAAAGTTACGCCGCGCCGTCTGATGATCGAGATTACCGAAACGTCCGCATTATCCGACCTGCAGGAGGCGCAACGTTTCATCCAGGCATTGCGCCACACCGGTTGCATCATCTGTCTGGACGATTTTGGCACCGGTTTTGCATCTTTCGCGTATCTCAAGCACATCAAGGCCGACATTCTCAAGATTGACGGCCTGTTCATCCGTGACATCATCTTCGAACGCGACAATAAGGTTTTCGTCAAAGCGATAGTCGATGTAGCGCGCGGGCTGGGGAAAACCACCGTGGCCGAATTCGTGGAAAGCCATGAAATCTATATGGTGCTGAAGGAAATGGGCGTGGACATGGTGCAAGGCTATCACCTCGACATCCCCAGCGGCGGGCACTGGCAAACCAAGCTGGGCAAGCCTGCCTTATCGTAGCCGCCAGATCACGCACGCCAGCAAGTCCGGCGTCACACTGGTAAAATGACTATTGTTCTGAATTTATCTTTAGGTAATACATCTTGATCTCCACCCAAGGCCTCACTATCCAGTTCGGCGCCAAGCCGCTATTTGAAAACGTCACCGTCAAGTTCGGAGACGGCAACCGCTACGGCCTGATTGGTGCCAACGGTAGCGGCAAGTCCACCTTCATGAAAATTCTTGCCGGCCAGCTGACCCCGACCTCCGGCCATGTCGCGCTGGACAGCGGCGAAAAACTGGGCTGGCTGCGCCAGGACCAGTTTGGTTTCGAAGATCAGATCGTGCTCGACGTGGTGATGCAGGGTGATGCCGAACTGTGGGCGGTCAAGCAGGAAAAGGATGCTATCTACGCCAATCCGGAGGCCACCGAAGAAGACTATATGCATGCTGCCGAGCTGGAAGGCAAGTTCGCCGAGCTCGACGGCTATTCGGCCGAAGCGCGCGCCGGCGAACTGCTGCTCGGCGTGGGCATTCCCACCGACAAGCACAATGGCCCGATGCAGGAAGTCGCTCCCGGCTGGAAGCTGCGTGTTTTGCTGGCACAGGCGCTGTTCGGCAACCCGGACATCCTGCTGCTGGACGAGCCTACCAACAACCTCGACATCAACACCATCCGCTGGCTGGAAAACGTGCTGGACCAGCGCACCAGCACCATGATCATCATCTCGCACGATCGCCACTTCCTGAACTCGATCTGCACCCACATGGCCGATCTGGACTATGGCAAGATCCAGCTATTCCCCGGCAACTACGACGAATACATGACCGCCGCCGCGCAAGCACGCGAAGGCCAGGCCGCCGCCAATGCCCGAGCCAAGGAAAAAGTCGCCGAGTTGCAGAGCTTTGTGTCGCGCTTCTCCGCCAACGCCTCCAAGGCGCGCCAGGCCACTTCCCGCGTCAAGCAGATCGACAAGCTCAAGCAGGACATGGTGGTCATCAAACCGTCTTCACGCCAGTACCCCTACATCCGCTTCGAGCAGGAAAAACCGCTGCACCGCAACGTGATCGAGGTGACGGATCTCGCCATTGGTTACGACGCGCCGCTGTTTTCCAAATTAAGCTTTATGGTTGAGGCGGGCCAACGCCTGGCCATCCTGGGCGAAAACGGCACGGGTAAATCCACGCTGATCAAAACCCTGGTCGGCGAACTGCCCGCCAAGGCCGGAACCATCAAATGGTCGGAGAACGCCAAAATCGCCTATTACGCCCAGGATCACGCTGCCGAGTTCGACACCGACCTCACCCTGTTCGACTGGATGCAGCAGTGGACCCAGCCCGGTGACGACGACCAGATGGTACGCGGCGTGCTCGGCAAACTGCTGTTCTCCGGCGACGATGCAAAAAAATCGGTGCGCGTGCTGTCCGGCGGCGAGCAGGGACGCATGCTGTTCGGCAAGCTGATCCTGTCGCGCGCCAATGTGCTGGTGCTGGACGAACCCACCAACCACCTCGACATGGAATCCATCGAGTCGCTCAACACGGCAGTGGAACTGTTCAAGGGCACGGTGATTTTCGCCTCGCACGATCGTTCCTTCGTGTCCTCGCTGGCCAGCCGTGTCATCGAAATCACCGATCAGGGCCCGACCGTGTATGACGGCAACTACGAGGATTACCTGGCCAGTCGCGGCGTGGCCTGATGAAACTGGTCGTTCTGATTTCCGGGCGCGGCTCCAATCTAAAAGCCATCCTGGATGCCCGGCTCCCGGTGGAGATTGCCGCGGTCATCAGTAACCGTCCTGACGCCGGCGGGCTGGATCTGGCGCGTGCGCAAGGCATCCCTGCACTGGCACTGGATCACAAGCAATACACCCAGCGTGAAGACTTCGACAACGCGCTGATCGAAGTCATTGACCGTTATCAGCCGGAGCTGGTGGTATTGGCTGGCTACCTGCGCATTCTCAGCGACAGCTTCGTGATGCATTACGCAGGACGGTTGATGAATATTCACCCTTCGCTATTGCCCAGCTTTCCCGGCCTCGATACCCATGCACGTGCACTCGCCGCAGGCGTGAAGATTCACGGCTGTACGGTACATTTTGTAACTCCTACGCTGGATCATGGCCCCATCGTTCTGCAGGCCGCAGTAGCAGTACGCGCCGATGACACGCCTGTTACCCTGGCAGCACGTGTGCTGGCTGCCGAACATTGCATTTACCCCAAGGCCATTGCCTGGTTTGCCGAGAGGCGGCTGCTGGTGCAAAGTGACGGCCGGGTAAACTTGCGCGACGATAGCGGGTCTGAACAGACACTATTCATTTCCGGAAGCCCGTCATGATGCGTTATATAGCTCTGCTGCTAGCCTTGATAGCTGTACCTGCGTTCGCCGCCCCGCGCCAGGTCCAGATTGATTACCTTCTTACGCATAACGGCCTCGAAGTCGGCACCGTGCACGAAACCTACACGCGCCGGGGTAACAGCTACCGCATTGACAGCCAGACGCGCGCTGCGGGTCCGCTCGCCGTATTGTTCAAAGGCGAGCTGGAAAGTATCAGCGAAGGAAAAATCACCGCACACGGCTTGCGCCCAACAAAATTCGAGCAAACCCGCAGCGACGCCCCACAAAAAAATATCAGCTCCAGTTTTGACTGGAAGACCAGGAAAGTCACCCATACCAGCAAGGATCGCAGCGAAGCCGTCGCATTGCCTGCCGACGCCCAGGACCGGCTGTCGGTGCTGTACCAATTCATGTTCGTCAAGCCGGGTGCAAAAAAACTCGATTTCGATGTCTCTACCGGCCATAGCCTGAGCCACGAAGTCTATACCTTGGTGGGTGCAGAAACCCTCGCCACACCGGTCGGTGCGCTCAAAACCCTGCATTACCGCAACCAGCCGGAAAAGGGCGAAAAGCAGATCGAGGTATGGCTGGCACGCGACAGGCACTACCTGCCCGCGCAAGTACGCATCGTTGATGACGGCGCCACGGCCCTGCAAACGCTCAATCAGATCAAGATCGAATAAACTCTTGCATGGCTGCCGTCAGTGACCGGTCCAGCAGCTTGAATTCGACGGCGCGAATGCGCAGGATTTTCCTGCTGGCGCTGGTGATATCCGTCCTGGCACACTTGCTGCTGTTGGCAACACCTGATTTTCTGCCGTCTGCGGCGGAACACCCTGAAACAATGATCCAGGCGCGTCTGCAACCGTTGCCATTGCCCAAGCCGGTCGTCAAACCCAAACCTGTACCGGCGCCGGTTATCAAAACCATCCGCAAACCCCGCCCCAAACCCAAGCTCCGCACTCAACCCGCACCACCCAAGCCAGTGCCAATCCCTGAGCCACCCACCCCGCCCATGCCCGGAACAAATGCCACGCCTGCATCGACTCAAGCTGTGCCGACTGCCCCGGCGGAACCACCAACCGACACGGCTGCTGCCAGCGAACCGGCGCCGCTACCCTCCGCGCTCCTGAATGCCTTGCCGGGGAAAATCGACATCAATTACACCTTGTACTGGGGTGCCAATGGTTTCAAGGTGGGACGCGCTGCCTATATCTGGCAGGTGCAAGGCGATCATTACGTGCTGACCAGTATTACCGAGGGCACCGGCCTGATCGGATTAATCCAGCCAGGCAGGCTGGTGCAGATCAGCGAAGGTCACATCACACCGCAAGGTCTGGCACCGGATAATTTCTGGATTCAGCGCGGCAAAACCACGCCCGGCAAAACATCCGTTGCCCATTTCAATTACCAGCAACATACCGTCACGCTAGGCAAAATCAACCACACATCCACCGTGCCCCTGCTGCCCGGCGCACAGGATATTCTCAGCGTGACTTTCCAATTGGCGATGCTCGCCCCTTTCCAGGACGAGCAACTGCTTCATGTCACCAGTAGCAAAGATCTCACTCCCTATACGGTACAGGTGGTGGGTGACGAGATGCTGGATACTTCTGTGGGGCAGTTGCGCACACTGCATGTGGTACGCAACCAGGAGGCGGGTGAAGACGCGATCGATGTATGGCTAGCGCAGGACTACAATTACCTCCCTGCCAAAATTCAGATTAACCACGGCAAATTCGGCATCGTCGAGCAAGTAATCAACGGCATCAAGGTCGAACACTAGCGCCTTGCAGGCGCACGGATCAGGATATTCCCTGTAGCTGCGCGCGTATGCTTCGCGCCAATGCCAGCGAGGCTTCCAGCGAGGCATCCACGCAGGTGAAATGCCCCATCTTGCGCCCCGGACGGGCGGATTGTTTGCCATACAGGTGCAGTTTGGCTGCCGGGTGTTGCAGCAGCGCCGCCCAATTGGGTTGACTGTCGCCCCACAGATCGCCCAGCAGGTTCACCATTACTGCGGGGGTATGTTGCGTGGTGGCGCCAGCCGGCAGGTTGCACAAGGTGCGCACCTGCATCTCGAACTGGCTGGTAAGACAGGCGTCGAGTGTGTAGTGACCGCTGTTGTGCGGGCGCGGGGCAATTTCATTCACCATCAGCCGGCCACCTTCCACTACAAAAAACTCCACCGCCATCACGCCGCAATAACCGAGTTGATCAGCAATCGATTGTGCAGTGTCACGCGCGCTTTGTGCCAGCACTTCGTTGACGCGTGCCGGCACGATGCTGAGGTCGAGAATGCCGGCTTCGTGAATATTTTCCGCCACCGGGTAGAGCGCGCATCCGCCGGATTCATTGCGCCCCAATACCACAGACAATTCGCATTCCAGCGTCAGCATTTTCTCCAGCACGCATACTTCGCCACTCATGGCTGCAAAAGCAGCCTGCGCCTCATCAAGACTGGCAACACGCGCCTGGCCCTTGCCGTCATAACCAAAGCGCGACACCTTCAGCACAGCGGGAAAACCGACCTGCGCGCAGGCAGCAGCGATCTCCGCCTGCGTTGCGACCACCGCAAACGGCGCGGTGGCAAAGCCATGCGCATGCAGCCAGGATTTTTCCGCCACCCGATTCTGTGCGATTTCCACTGCCTCGGCGCCCGGCTTGACGGGGCAATGCAGCGCCAGCGCCCGCAAGGTTTGCGCCGGGACATTCTCGAATTCGGTGGTCACCGCCGCGCACTCACGGCCCATCTGCGACAGCGCCGTTTCATCCTGGTAGCCGGCACACAAGTGTAAATCGGCGACTTGTCCAGCCGGGCTGATGGGATCGGGATCGAGCACCATCACGCGGTAACCCATGGTACGCGCGGCAATGGTGAACATGCGTCCGAGCTGGCCACCGCCCAGCATGCCGAGGGTGGCACCGGGTAATATCATCGGGCTCACGGTCAGGCTTCCGGCAGACTCATGTTGAGCACATTGGCGGACTGTTCGGCACGGAATGCTTCCAGCCGCGCGGCCAATGCTGCGTCGCCATTGGCCAGCAGCGCCGCCGCGAACAGCGCGGCGTTGGCCGCACCCGCTTCGCCGATGGCAAAGGTGGCAACCGGAATGCCTTTGGGCATTTGAACAATGGAGAGCAATGAATCCATGCCCTTCAGATATCTGGAAGGTACCGGCACACCCAGCACCGGCACGGTGGTTTTGGCAGCCAGCATGCCCGGCAAATGCGCCGCGCCACCGGCACCGGCAATGATCGCATGCAACCCGCGTGAGGCAGCGCTGGCGGCATATTCAAAAAGCAGATCCGGTGTGCGATGGGCAGAGACAACCTTGGCCTCATAAGTCACGCCCAAGGACTTGAGCATCAGGGCAGCATGCTGCATCACTTCCCAGTCACTGTTGCTGCCCATCACAATACCGATTAAAGGTGTATTCATTTTAATCTTTCTTTATTCGCCATCCGTACCGTCTTCACGATAGGGGAAGCGGGTGTGGCCGTAACGCAGCGCCAGTACCGCCAGGGTAAGCATCAGGATGGCGGCGGCTACACCAATCAGGCGCCATTCGCCCATTTCCTTCATGCCGAGAATGATATAACGTGCCAGCGCGACGATTGCGATATAGATGGGATAACGCACAGGCAGCTTGCCCTGTTTGTAATACAGGCCGAGCATGGTGACAATTTCGAGATAGAGAAACAAGAGCAGCAGATCGGTCAGCGTGACAGTGCCCGCATCGACCATGATGCGCAGCTCCTGAAATCCGGCCACCAGGGTGGCCAGCAGAATGATCCCCAGACCCAAGTTTTCGACCCAGTGCAGAACACGCAGTGCGAAACGGTTGTGTTGCTGGATCATGATGCGCTTCCGGTTAAAATCAGTGTCGCATTTTAGCCGATTTGCGACCGATTACGTAGTCACACCGCTTTTTCTGCAAGCGGTACAAAAGGTTTGCGCACGCGGCATTGCTGCAATACCTCTGCTGCACGGCCGCTGCTGCCCCAGACCTGGATACAGCGTTGGGTTTCAAGTTGCACCGCCTCGCGCACGCCGGCCACCGTTGCCGCATAGCCTGACGCTCCGGCCGTGACATTGTCGCGTATGCGCTGAGCAGCGATATCGAGCAGTGCCGCACTGTAGTTGATCTTGGCTGCGCCAAAACCGATCATGCGCCGCATCTGGTCATCGGTGTAACCAGCGCTACCATGAATGCCGAGCGGGACGCCAACGGCCTGGTTGATTTTCGACAGCCGGGTAAAATTATACTTGCTGCTGCCGCCCGAATTGATCCGGCTGACCGACACCGCCAAGCACCCTACACCGGTGCGATCGACATAATATTTGGCTTCCAGTGGCGTGGTTGCGGCATTTCCCGAAGCCTCGGCCAGATCGTCTTCCAGCCCGGTTTCGATCAGCCCCACCTGACCGACCACCAGCACCCCCAACGGCGCAGCCAGCGCGACCACTTTTTGCGTTAACGCCACGTTGTCGGGCAGCAGCTTCGAGGACGCATTGAACACGATGCCACAGCAACCCATGTCAATCGCGGCTTCTGCCCCGGCAAGATCACTCTCTATTTCGACCTGAAAGGTCACGGGGATGGTGGCACGATGTCCCATTTCGGTCACGGCACGTGCCAGCGATTCGATATTGTCGGTACCGGGGTACGACTTGGAAATGCTCAGGATGATGGGGGCGCGCATTTTCTCGGCGGCTGCGATCACGCCTTCCAGTACGTTCCAGCTGACCACACCAAAGGCACCCACCGCGTAACCGTGTCGGTGGGCATGGCCGAGCATGTCCTGCATATCAACGAGTGGCATAAAGGGCTTTCATTTTTCCGGTTAAATCGGGTACGCATCAGCTTGCAGGTCAGCCGCGTAGCGCATCTGCAATGCCTGAAACGCGATGTCGCGGCTCTTGAACACATTTTCTGCGCCCGGCAAGTATTGCAGACCGGCGCTATCGAGCTTCTCCCGTACTGGCTGCTTCAGGCTGCTGAATGCCAGCTTCACACCTGCTGTATGCATGTATTTTGCGATTTCGCGTATTTTTTCCTCACCCGAGGCATCGATGTTGTTGATGCCATTGCCGATCACCAACACGATTTTTGCCTGAGGAAAATCGGCATGGGCACGCAATATCACATCTGTCCCAGCAAAACAGCACGCGGCTTCATGCGGCGCACCAGGAATATGATAATCGTCAACGCCACGCCGGCCAACACACCATTGGCAATGGACAGTGCCATGGACAGGGTCGCAACAAACGTGAACACCCCCGTTAGCGCGCCCATGCGATTGACCTTCCACGCCGCCATCAACAGCGGATGGATTTTGATCAGGTAGAAGAATGCGACAGTGATGCCGGCCACCCTATCCGCGCGCAGTTTTTCGGCACTGAGCGGAAACCAGCGCAAAAACGGAAACGGCATGAGCGCACGAGTCTTCATCGTGCGGGTCATCGGGTCAATCCCATATATAGTAGCGGCAGTTTTTCCGGCAGGCGTTCAACATGATCGACCACCATGTAATTGCGCGCGCCAAAAATGCGCGACACATACCCATCGGCGCGCGGATCCAGGCTCAGGCAGTAGGTAGCGATGCCATCACGGGTCAGTTCTTCCACCGCCTTTTTGGCGTCAAATCGCAGGTATTGCGGATCGCGCACATCGTTGTCGGCGGGTTCGCCGTCGGTAATCACCAGCAGCAGTTTTTTATTGCTGGGTTGTCGTTTGAGCAGTGATCCAGCATGCCGCATCGCCGCACCCATGCGCGTGGATAGTTGCCCACTCATGCCCGCTAGACGAGACTTCGCCTTGTCGTTGAAATCATCGTCGAAATCCTTGAAACGAAAATACTCCACGTCATGGCGGCCATTGGAATCAAAGCCATGCAGCGCGAAGGGATCACCGATTTTGTCCAGCGCATCGGCCAGCAGCACGGTCGCTTCACGCGCAAGCTGCAGCACTGTGCTGTCAGAACCCAGCACGCTGTCATTCGTGGATTCGGACAAATCTATCAATAGCAGTACGGACAAATCGCGTACCTTGCGCACACTGCGCATCATGATGCGCGGGTCGGGCTGCTCGCCCAGCCGGATATCGATCATGGCGCGCACCGCCGCGTTGAGGTCGATTTCGTCGCCATCTTCCTGCTTGCGCAGGCGCTGCACCCCCTGCGGCTGCATTGCCTCGATCAGGTGCTTGAGGCGCGCTACCAGCGGCTTGTGCTTGACGACAATCTCGTCGATCAACTCGACTTCGCCGGTTTTCGGACGCTTCTCCAGCACTGTGCACCAGTCTGGCCGATCCAGCTGCATCTGATAATCCCATTCGGCATAGTGATAAGGATCCGGCGGCGGCTCACGGCCTTCCTGCTGGTTGATGCTGGCGCTTTCCTCATCGCGAAAAAATTCGCTGTTCAGCACCCATATCTCGTTGGCATCGTCACCGGCACCTGGCACATCCAGCGTATTGATCATCTCCATCACGCTGACGTATTTGCGGATTTGCTGGGTGGTGACACCGGCGATTACCTGACCGGCTTCGAGTATGTCTTCGAACTCCCACATGTAGCGGTTGTCGTCACGGTAAACGATGTCGATCACGTCATTGGTATGACTGTAATTTGCGCCTGATGCGAGCAGCACGTCGGCCAGCTCGATACCCGCCTCGCGTACCCACACCCCCGGCTCGGATTCAGTACAGCGTGCGCGGAATAAACGGCACCCCAGTGCGACCCAGGCGTGCGTATCCTGGTAGGTATCATCCAGCAGCGCGCGCGCCAGGCGTGCCATCAATGCGGCAGCGCCGTCGCCCGACTGCGGCGTCGCGGTATGCAGCGGCAGCCAGGTCTGCCGAAGGCCAGGAAATTTTGCCAGTGCCAGCGCTTCTACGCGTGCATCCTCGATCAAGCCCATCAGCACCTTTTGCAAACTGCTCAGGCCGGTACTGTCAAACTGCCGCGTGGTGTAGACCTGATGACATGCAGCATGCGCCGCGCTGGCTCGGTACAGGGCAATGCCGGCTACCTGCTCCGCCTCGTCAGCGGCCGGATCCGGCACGAAATCATCGTAGGCGTCGGGCAAGTGGATGATGTAGCCATCAATATAGGGACGGTAACCCTCGCGCTGTTCGAAGTCTCCGCTGGTAGGGCGGAGGAAGAAGTCGCGTCCCCACAAGGCACGCAGGTACATGCCGATGCGACGCTGCACGTCGATGAACAAGGTGCCCTTGCGTTCCCGCTGCAATACGCCGATGGATTCCGGGCTGTCCAGACTGAAATATTTCAGCTGTCCGTCAAAATTGGTTTTGTGCGCCTGCGCGCCCCACAGCGCCCAGCGCCGCAGACCGCCCAGCGTGAGTTGGGCCAGCAGGGTGCCCAATTGGTCCAGCATCGGCCGCACGCCGCGTGGCGCCTGGGCCAGTAACATGTCCAGCAAGTGCAGATAACCGCGAAACAGCTCCGGATCGCCCAGCCGCGCGGCGGCCACCGGACTGGTCGAAAAAATCGATGCGATCACCGCAGCGCTGGTCTTGGAATACATCTTGATTGCGGCGGCCAGCAGATCAGCAACGGCATCTTCGCCCAGTTCGCGCGCCACGGCGGGCGCGTTCTGTATGAACGACACCACCAGGTCCGTGCCACGTCCCAGGGATTTGAGCCCGGTTGCGCCTTGCAGATAATAGCGTTCCAATCCGCGCGGGCTGAATACGCGCGCAGCTTCTCCCCAGGAGGCACGCAACACTTCGCCTGCATGCTCTCCGAGCTCGTCCAGAATATCTTGATACTTGTCGAGTTCGAGCGCCATCATTCTGCTCCGGAAATTTATTGGGAATGCCTTTGGCACTAGCCGCAAAGCGGCGCCAAGTCGGGTGTATACGGGTTAGCGGGACGGCGTGGATTTGATTACCTGCGCCGCGCCCGGCAACGTCTTAAAAGAACGTGCTGACTGCCGCATCCAGCGCATCGCGCATGTCCGGGTCATCCGTAATCGGGCGCACCAAGGCCATACGACAGGCGGCAGTCGGCTCCACGTCCTTGGCGATCAGGCTGCCTGC
>NZ_JBTSEG010000020.1:0-60353 GCF_054605375.1 Sulfuriferula sp.
GGAGCATTCCTGTTCAAGAAGGCGGTCAAGGATGCGTTCCCGAAGCACAAGATTCACGAGATCAAGGATCCGATCTACGCCAACGTGAAAGGCTTCCAGATCGCCGGAATGAACTATGCCCGCAGCATGCTTGAAAAGGATGCGCGTATCGACGCGGCGGAATCCAAAATGGATGGAGAGTCGATATGAACGATGGCATGTCGATTCCGCTAGAGCCTATCCGGCTGGTATTTGAGTTGGAGCGCGCCGACAACCCGCGTCTTTACGACGAGCTGATCCGGTTCAAGAAGGGTACCAAGCGGGTGAATCGGCTTCGGACTTTGGCGCAGGAAGGGTTGCTGGCCCAGCACTGGCCGATAGGATTTGCCGGACACATGGCTGAAGCCAAGAGTGAAACGACGCCTCGCGATAGGGGCGACGCTTCGATCACCAACCAGGTGTTCGACGAACCCATCACCGAATAGCGGTGGGACGTGGACGCCAAAGCAAATGGAAAGCGCCAAGGAAATTTTTTCCATGAATAGGAAAACCCGGCAGAAAAAATCGAGAGCCGTGAGCGCGTCCGAACTGGCGCAGATGGGGGTTTGCGAACGTCTGGTGGTTTTTGAACACCGATATGGCAAGCGCAGCACCGCATCTCAACGCACAGCGATCCGGCGCGGATTGAAAGAACACGACCGGTTTTACCGGGACAGAGTCCAGACATCTGAAAAGAAAGGGCGCTGTTACATCGCGACGCTCACCTTCGGGCCGGGTCGTGAGGTCACCGCGCTCAGAATGTTTCGTGACCGGGTATTGCGTCCCAACGCAACGGGGCGCTGGTTGATCGGGGTGTACTACCGAACGGCGCCCGGGGTGTGCATGGTACTGGAGCGCTGCCCGTGGCTGCAACCCGTTGTCCGGACGATGCTGAGACCGATTGTGTGGTTGACCGATCGCGCGCTACGTGGCAATGGAGGCGATCATGCCATCTAGCGAACTGCCCTTGTTTGCATTCGCTGCTGTCGTCCTGCTGATCCTTATTCGTTGGGTTCGGCGTGCTCGCCTGGTGGCCTCGGAGAAAGCGTGGCTGCCAAGGGAGCTGCAGGACGCTGAATTGGTTTATGCGGAGCAGGTATTCAAAGCGAACGGGCCTGTAACGCTGGTTGCGAAGGTGGATCGCGGCTATCGTGACGTGCGAGGTGTCATCACCTTGGTAGAACTCAAGACACGGCGCGTCGATCGACCCTATCTATCCGACGTGATCGAGCTATCTGCGCAAAGATCCGCGTTGGCGGCACAAACCCAGGGACTCATTGCGACCCACGGCTATGTGCTCGTCCAACAACCCGGAAGCGGGCGGAGGACGCTCCATCGCGTGCAACTGCTGACGCACGAGGAAGTAATCTCGCTGGCTAAACGGCGAGAGGCCATTCTGGACGATCGGAAAGAGGCGCAGTACGCTAGCTCGTCCGGTCTGTGCGAGCAGTGTGCTTTCAGGCAGCAATGCAAGCCGCCGTTGGGCTGTTAGGAGATATGGTGCTGCGTTTTTCGTGTTTTTCTTGTTCACGTAGTGCAGACAAGAGATAATATTAAATATGCTGAATATGCACTACTACGAAGATCCGCAATCTAGAGAAAAGAAGCTCACAAGAGACTTTGTAGATATCCATCAAAGTACTCTCTGTCAGGTGCTTGGCTTAAGCCAAGGTGACAAAGTCGTTGTTGAGCTTCAAAAATCAAAATATGGGGCAAGCGGGGATGTTGATATTGCGGTATGGAAAAATCCAAATTCTGAAAATCAAAAATTGATTGGAATTGAAATTAAATCGCTTTTTCTTGAACATGGCGGAAAATTCAAGTCGGAAAAACTTCTGAAACACAATAAGCAGGTTAAAGCCCTAGAGAAAGAGGGCTGGGATTACGTATACTTTTTTGATTTCATCGTTACTATGCCCGCAAATAATTGGTTTCATCCGCAGACATTTGAAGGTCATGACAATTATAGGAAAACGGTTGAAAGCAAATATGGTCATGTGGTCTTTCAAATAAACGCTGTTGCAGGGAAACTGGAATCAATGGCCGGCTCTATCTCTCATCACGTTATTCAAGAGGCAAAAGCTCTTGAGGCTAAAAACGGTCGACTCAAGATTGTTGAGGCGTTTAAGAATTTTGATTTTTCTTTTTCATCCGTTATCGTAGATTCGATATAACTACGCTCAAGCGGTCGCAGTAAAAAGCACCGCGCCGCTTAGCTCTGCATTTTCTCTGGTGCCGTACGCACCGGCAAACTTACAGCGCGAAAAATAGCGGGTATAAAAGCGGGTATCAATCGACATTATTCAAGATAAATATGTTGAAAATCAATAATATGGTGCAAATATGTTGCTGATGATCGATAACTATGACTCATTCACCTATAACCTGGTGCAATATTTCGGCGAGCTGGGTGAGGACGTACGCGTCTACCGAAACGATGAAATTGATCTGGCCGCGATTGCTGCTTTGCAACCCGGTCATATCGTGATTTCGCCAGGTCCGTGCACGCCTAACGAGGCGGGTATCTCGGTGCCGTTGATCAAGGCGTTTGCCGGGAAAATACCGCTACTCGGCGTATGCCTTGGCCATCAGAGTATCGGCCAGGCATTCGGCGGAAAAATTGTCCACGCCCAACAATTGATGCATGGCAAAACCTCAATGATTCATCACCATAATGCTGGTGTATTTCAGGGATTGTCCAATCCGTTTCGGGCGACCCGTTACCACTCACTGGTAATCGAACGCGCCAGTCTGCCTGACTGTCTGGAAATTACCGCCTGGACCGAAGATGGGGAAATCATGGGCATACGCCACAAAACCTTGCCCATCGAGGGCGTGCAGTTTCATCCGGAGTCCATTCTCACTGAATACGGGCATGAAATGCTGGCGAATTTCCTGGCACACTCTCCACCAGACGAAGGCAGGGAAAAAGCCGCATGATGAACCCACGCGACGCGCTGAATCATCTACTGGAAAAACGCGATCTCGAACACCAGGACATGCTCGCCATCATGCGCGCCATCATGCGCGGTGAACTCACCTCCGTACAGATCGCCGGCTTACTGGTGGCCTTGCGCTGCAAGGGCGAGAGTGTGACCGAAATTGCTGCCGCAGCTGAAGTCATGCGCGAGCTATCCACCAAGGTGCCGCTTGCAGACGTGGCGCATCTGGTGGATACCTGCGGCACCGGTGGTGACGGGGCGCATACCTTCAATATCTCCACCGCTTCCACATTGGTAGCGGCTGCGGCCGGGGCCAAGGTTGCCAAACACGGCGGCCGGTCGGTGTCGTCCACTTCAGGCAGCGCAGATGTGCTGGAAGCCCTTGGGGTAAACGTCAATCTCACGCCTGACAAGGTGGCACAGGCCGTACGCGAAATCGGCGTGGGCTTCATGTTTGCACCCAACCATCACAGCGCGATGAAACATGCTGCCCCGGTGCGGCGCGAACTGGGCGTGCGCACCCTGTTCAACCTGCTGGGACCATTGACCAACCCTGCCGGCGCGCCGAATCAGGTGATGGGCGTGTTTGATCGTGACCTTACCGGCAAACTCGCCCAGGTTCTGAAAACACTCGGCAGTCAACATGTAATGGTGGTGCATGCCGCCGACGGGATGGACGAAATCAGCCTGGGCGGCGCGACCTTCATCGCAGAATTGAAGGATGGTGCGATTCGCGAATATACCGTCACGCCTGAAGAATTCGGCTGCGCACGTTGCGATGCCGCCGACCTGGCAGTGCACAGCGTAGCCGAGGCCACCGCCATGCTGCTGGCAGCGCTGGAAAATCGACACGTTGCCGCTGCCGACATTGTGACGCTTAACGCCGGCGCGGCGATTTACGTTGCCGGGTTGACGGCCACGCTGGCAGACGGCATTTCCCTGGCTCGCCAGCAAATCACCTCGGGGGCGGCTCGCACCAAACTCGACCAACTCATCACGTTTACCCAACAGTCCGCCTGACATGTCAGACATTCTCAATCGTATCCTCGCTACCAAGCGTGAAGAAATCAGTGCAGCGCTCACACATACCAACCTGGCAGAAATTCAGGCTGCTGCCCGCAATGCTGCGCCCACACGTGATTTCGTTGGCGCGATGCGCAGCAAGATAACGGCAGGGCACGCTGCAGTCATCGCCGAGATCAAAAAAGCCAGCCCTTCCAAAGGGCTGCTACGTGCCGATTTTCAAGCTGCAAGCATTGCTGGTAGTTATGCTGAACACGGCGCAGCGTGTTTATCGGTACTCACCGACAAGCAATATTTTCAGGGTGACGCAAAGTATCTGATCGAAGCGCGCAACGCCTGCAAGCTACCGGTATTGCGCAAGGATTTCATGATCGCGCCGTATCAGGTGTACGAAGCCCGCGCGATGGGGGCAGACTGCATCCTGCTCATTGTCGCAGCGTTAAGTCTGGCCGAAATGCAGGAGATGGAAGGCATCGCGAATGAACTCGGCATGGCAGTGCTGGTGGAATCGCACGACGTCACGGAACTGCAACAGGCGCTACAGCTTGCCACCCCATTGCAGGGCATCAACAATCGCAACCTGCGCACTTTTGCTACCTCATTGCAAACTACGCTCGACCTGCTAACGACGCTTGGCGATCGGCACATCGCCATTACCGAGAGCGGCATCCATAGTCGTGACGATGTGGTGCTGATGCGCGAGCATGGCGTCAATGCGTTTCTGGTGGGCGAAGCTTTCATGCGTGCCAGCGATCCGGGGACAGAACTGGCCCGGCTGTTCAATACCTGACTTATTTCCCGGGTTTATACGCTACCAGGTCGATCAGCGCCGACATCCCGGCATGATGGCTGCCTTCGTTGATCACCTCGTCGTGTTCGCGCAGATGCTGAATATCCCAGCCGCCAAACCATTCGCGCAGCATGGATTCGGTGTAGAGATTTTCCACCGAGGGCGGGCCGCCCGTTTTGTATTCAAGCTGCCGCGGCGTATAGCCCTGCAACAGCAGCATACCGCCCGGCTTGAGCGCACGGCGGATACCTTCGAACTGGAGCGCACGGCCTGCCGGATCCGTAAACTGGATGAATATGGCGGCAATGATGTCAAAGCGCGCATCACCCCAATCCCATGCAAGCAGATCGGCAACTTCAAATTGCAGCGTCACGCCGCGTTCCGCAGCCAGTTTTTTTGCCTTGGCCTGCGCCACGCTGGAACTATCGACTGACCACACCTGCAAACCTTGTTGCGCCAGCCACACGCCATTGCGGCCTTCGCCATCTGCGACAGCCAATGCAGATTGCCCGGACTGCAGGCGTGCTGCCTGTGATTTCAGAAAAGCGTTCGGCGCCGTGCCGAAAATATAAGCTTCGCCTGCGTAACGCTCATCCCACAATGTTGGCATATTATTTACCCTTACCTACTGTATCAAGTAACTCATTAAGCTTATCGGCCGGCACCATCCCGGGAACACGCTGACCATTTTCAAAAATAATGGTGGGGGTACCCGTAACGCGATATTTATTACCCAGTGCAATATTCGATTCAACCGGATTTTTGCAACTACCCTTGTTTTTCGGCATCACGCCGCGCAACATTGCATCGTCCCATGCCTTGTTGCGATCCGGTGCACACCAGATGGCTTTGGCATTGGCATTGGCCTCCGGATGCAGGCTGACAATGGGGTAGAGAAAGGTATAAATGGTGACGTTGCTGACCTTGGTCAGCTCCTGTTCCAGCTTTCTGCAGTACGGGCAATCCGGATCCGAAAAAATCGCCAGCTTGCGCGTACCGTCACCCTTCACAGTCTTGATCGCATCCGCGAAAGGCAGGCTGTCGAATTTCACGGCATTGAGCTTCTCCAGACGCTCGTTGGTCAGGTTCTGGCGGGTTTTGACATCGACAACACTCCCCACAAACAGATATTTGGCATTTTCATCCACATAGATAATCTGGCCGTCTATCAGCACTTCGTAAAGCCCGGAATAAGGTGTCTTGGCAATGCTGGCAATGGCGGCACCGGGGAATTTTTCCAGCAGCGTTTTCTTGATGGTGGATTCATCCGCGTTGGCCGTACACGCCAACACACTGGTCAGCAGTACGGTGGATATCAGAATAAGTTTAAACATGTTTACCCCAGAATTATTAACGGAAACGGCTCAGGCCAATGCATGTTGTATCAGCAGATTTTTGACCAGGCTCAGCCGATTAGTGAAGTCCAGACCTGCATTGCGTAACCGGGCCAGTCCCGGCCGGGTGCTGGAAAACAGGACATGCAAACCATCTGTCACGCCTTGCATGGCAAGAATATCTTCCTTGCGCGCGCGCTCATATCGACGCAGTAGCGGCAACTCGCCACAGCCGGCCAATTTACGCTCACGCAGCACTTGCGCCAGTTCGCGCGCATCGCGCAAACCCAGATTGACGCCCTGCCCGGCTAGCGGATGCACGCCGTGCGCAGCATCGCCGATCAGCGCCAAACCAGGTTTAACCAACGTATCCACACGCGTCAGTGCCAGCGGAAAAGCCGCCGGCGCGCCCAGCAAATTCAGGGAGCCCAATGCATGACCACCGGCCTGTGCCACGCGTTCGGCCAGTTCAGCGGCCGGCAATGATAATAGCGTCCGAGCATGCGCCTCATCCGTTGCCCACACCATGGAGAAACGTCGATCCGGTAATGGCAGCCATGCCAGTACGCCGTCCGCACGAAACCATTGACGCGCAATATGCGCATGAGGGTGAGCACATTCGAAATTGGCGACGACACCCAATTGACCGTAATCCCGGCGATCCACCACCACATCTGTCTGCTGGCGTACCCAGGAATTACCACCATCCGCCGCCACAATGAGCTTGCCGTGCAGAACCGTACCATCCGCGAGCGCCAGCCGTGCGCCTTCAGCTTCAGCCAACCAGTCCAATTCAGCGCATCTGATGCCGGCAAACAGCGTCAGATTGGATTGCTGCTGCAATGCAGTCCACAAACCATGCTGGATGCGATTGCTCTCCATGATCCAGGCGAGCTGCGGCAAACCTGCCGCGTAAGCGTCAAACGTCAGCTGCGCGCCGGCGTCGCCACTGATTTCCATGCCATATACCGGCGCGATGCGCGCCGCATCGAAGTCTTGCCATACACCCAGCGCCTCAAGGAAACGTGCACTCCCCGGACTGATCGCGTAAATACGCGTATCCCATTGCGCGGCTGGCGCTACCGGCGGATGAGCCTCCACCAGCGCAATCTCGAGCCCGCTGCCTTTGAGGGCTGCGCAAAATGCGGCGCCGACAATACCGGCACCAATCACGATGACATCGTAGGTTGCGACGGTCATCCACGCACCCCGAAAATCATGCGCCGCGCCACGAAACGTTTCACCGGCGGCAACATCTGCAGCGCCGCAAGGCCAATACTGCGGCCATGATGCAACAACGAATTGTCATTGGAAAACACTCGCACCAGAAAATCCGTAAAGAAAATTCCGCCACGGGTATCCAACCGCCGTGCGCTGCTGTAGTCAGCCAGCATGGCGGCACTACCCAGCGCAACGCGCGTACTGGTCCGGATCCGTGCAGCCAGTTCCCATGCATCGCGCAGACCCAGATTGAAACCCTGGCCAGCCACCGGATGCAACATTTGCGCAGCATTGCCTATCATCACGGTATGCGGGCGCGTCGCCCGAGCGGCATAACGCAATCCCAGCGGAAAGCTCGCCCGTTGTGCGACGTTCAAAAAGCGACCGACACGATCGCCAAAATGCTGATGCAGCGCCTCCAGGAATTCAGCATCCGGCAACGCCAGCAATGCCTGCACTTGTGCCGGGCTGGCTGTCCACACCAGCGCAAACCCATCGCCTTGCGGCAGTAACGCTGCCGGGCCATCGGACGTAAAACGCTCATAGGCACAGCCATTGTGTGCCAACTCGGCAGTCACTGTCGCAATCAACGCATGCTGATCGTAGTCGCGACTTATTCGCTGCGCACTACCGTCTCCGCCGTCGGCCACGACGGCCAGACGTGCCGTTACCGGTGTAATGTCGCTGCCACGATTGACTTTCATCGTGGCATATCCGCTGGCAGCACGCACCTCATCCACACGTGCGCCAGTGACGATGCTCACATTGCTGTCGCGCAGGCGTGCATGCAATGCCGCATCAAGCTCGGCGTAGTCCAGCACATAGCCCAATGCCGGCAGCTTTTCTTCCTCTGCACGCAACCACGCCATGCCCAGGCCGCCACGCTGAGAAATGTGTATGGTAGTGATGGGAGTCACTTCACTGAGGCCGGTCCAGACACCAAGCCGTTCCAGTATCAGACGACTACCATAGGAGAGCGCCAACGTGCGGCGATGCGCGGGGCGACTTAGATCGGCTCGCGCTTCAAGTACCTGAATGGAAAAATCGCTATCCGCCAACAGCAACGCCAGCGTCGTGCCTACCGGCCCCCCACCGGCGATGACAATGTCGCTATGCTCACGCATGGCGCATTGCTGCCTCGATCTCTGCCACGGTTTTGGGCGCAGCGGCGGTGATGACCTCACAGCCGCTGGCTGTGACCAGGACGTCGTCTTCAATGCGAATACCGATATTCCACAAAGCCTCCGGCACATTGTCTGCAGGACGGATATAACATCCGGGCTCGACGGTCAGCGCCATGCCGGGCTGCAATGCGCGCCAGCTGCCATCGGTCTTGTAGCTGCCTGCATCATGCACATCCAGACCAAGCCAGTGACCGGTACGATGCATGTAGAAACGCCGGTAATCGCCGGATTCAAGCACGCCATCCACACTGCCGGTGCATAGTTTCAGATCGATCATGCCCTGCACCAGAACGCTTAACGCAGCTTCATGCGGCTGGTTCCAGTGATTACCGGGCTTCACTGCATCCAGCGCAGCGGATTGCGCGGCCAGCACCATTTCATACACATCTTTTTGTGCGGCGCTGAAGCTGCCGCTCACCGGGAAGGTGCGGGTGATGTCGGACGCATAGCCATCCAGTTCGCAGCCGGCATCAATCAGCAGCAAGTCACCAGCATGCAGTTGTGCATTATTTTCCACATAGTGAAGCACGCAGGCATTGGCGCCCCCAGCGACTATCGATGTGTAGGCCGGCGCCTGACTGCCATTGGCGCGGAAATGGTGCAGCAATTCGGCTTCGATTTCGTACTCGAAACGCCCCGGTGCTGTGGCCTGCATGGCACGGCTGTGAGCAGCACAGGCAATCGCGGCCGCATTCCGCATGGTGGCTTGCTCCGCTTCGTCTTTAAACAGGCGCATTTCATCCACCAACTCGCGTACATCGCGCAAACTGGCAGGGGCAGTCACCCCGCTGCGCGCCTGCTCGCGCACGCTGTTGAGCCAGCCCAATATGCGCGCATCCCAGCCGGCATCCTGTCCGAGCGCGTAATGCAGCGCGGGCTGATCGGCCAGCAGTCCCGGCAATCGAGAGTCGAGTTCACCGATGGAATAGGCTTCGTCAAAATGAAAAGTGGCACTTGCCGCCTCCGGTCCGTAACGGAAACCATCCCATATTTCGCGCTCCATATCCTTGTCGCGGCAGAACAGCACAGCGCGGTGCGTGCTGGCCAGCAGCACCACCACCGCTTCCGGCTCGGTAAAACCGGTCAGGTAGTAAAAATGACTGTCAAAGCGATACGGGTAGTGACTATCGCGGTTGCGCACCTGCTCCGGGGCGGTGGCAAGCACGGCAACTCCGCTGCCCATTTGTTGCATCAGTCGGGTACGGCGCATGCTGAAAGGCGTGGTGTCAGTCATCGGTGTCTTCGTCTAGATATTGTGAATCGAGCAAGGCTGCCCAGGTGTTTTCCAGTTCCGGCAGCCGCGCCAGCAACGATTGGTGCAGTTGCACCGCACGCGCACCGAACACGGCGCAATCGGTGCCGCCATCCATGTCCTGCGCGGCACGTTCAAACTGCAATAACGCATCCTTCAGGCTGAAAGCGGAGCCCAGCGCATTTTTCACCTGTTCACGCGGATGTGGAATCCAGTCCCGGTCGGCAGCCAGCGATCGCAATTTTTCGCCGACATCCAGCAAGCGTTTGCGCATCCGCGTGGCCGCCCCCATGCGCGAGGACTTGACTTCACCCCACACCGCCATTTCCATCAGAGCCGTCCATTGGACACGAAGTTCCGCGACCCATGCCGGGTCCAGCGTGACTGCCTGACGCACTGCCGCTTTATCCATAATTATCCCGACAACTCACTATTCAATGCAGCCAATCGCGCCGGCGTACCAATATCGCGCCAGCATCCGGCATAGTATTCGCCGCTGACTTGCTCGCGTTGCATCGCCCAGCGCAACAGCGGCGCAAGTTTGGCCGGTCTGCCGGGAACCATTCCGGCAAACAATGCCGGACGATAAATGCCGATGCCGCTGAAGGTCAGCAGGCTGCTGCCGTCACTGTGTACAGTATTGGCAGACAAGGCAAAATCACCACGACTGTGCTGCGGTGGATTATCCACCATCACCAGATGCGCCAGACAGTCGGTCGCACGATGAGCCTTCATGGCATCAAGGCGCGGCAGGATTTGCCGAAAATCGTAGTCGGTCCAGATATCCGCATTGATGACCAGAAATGGTGCATCGTTGAGCAATGGCAATGCCTTGACTATCCCGCCGGCAGTCTCCAACGCCTGCTCCTCGTGCGAATAGCGGATACTCAAACCAAAGCTGCTGCCAGTGCCCAGCATTGTCTCGATCTGCTCACCCAGATGCGCATGATTGATGACCACGTTGGTAAATCCTGCTTGCGCCAGTTTTTCCAGGTGCCACACAATAAGCGGCTTGCCGCCCGCCGTCAGCAATGGCTTGGGAGTGTGATCAGTAAGCGGGCGCATGCGTTCACCACGCCCGGCAGCCAGAATCATTGCGCAGCTCAAAAAGTATATCCGACGGGTTCAGGAGCCTGCCCCTGTAATGTATCGAGTAATTGCAACAAGGGCTCCAGTTCACGATAGCGTGCGCAGGTATTGCGCAGATATGTCATCACCAATGGCATATCCTTGAGATAGCCGGTTTTTCCATCACGATGATATAAACGCGCAAAAATGCCCAACACCTTGATATGGCGTTGCACTCCCATCCATTCGAAATCGCGATAAAACGCACCGAAATCGGTATTGACAGGCAATCCGGCTTGCCGCGCTTTTTCCCAATAACGAATCACCCAGTCCAGCATGATTTCTTCATCCCAGCAGATGTAGGCATCCTTGAATAGCGACGCAAGATCATAAGTAATGGGTCCATAGACCGCATCCTGAAAATCCAGCACACCCGGGTTCGGTTCGGTCAACATCAGATTACGGCTGTGATAATCGCGATGCACGAACACTTTCGCCTGCGCCAGGTTATTGGCAAGGATCACTTCGAATACGCCATCCAGTGTGCGCGCCTGCTGCGCATTCAATTCCACCCCCAGATGCCGTGTGATGTACCATTCCGGAAGCAGTCGCAGCTCACGCTCCAGCAGAACGCGATCATATTCAGGCAATATACCGGGGCGGCTGCTGCGCTGGATAGCGATCAGGGCATCCAGCGCATCGTTATAAAGTGCGCCGGCATTCTCTGCATTGAGTACCGACAAGTAGGTGACATCACCCAAATCGGTCAATAACAGAAAACCCTGGGCCAGGTCCTGAGCCAGCACCTTGGGCGTATTGGCGCCCGCCGCGCCAAACAGTTCGGCAACCGCAATAAAAGAATGGCAATCTTCGTACTGCGGTGGAGCGTCCATAACGATATAATGGTCGCCATTCGACAATACGGCGCGAAAATAGCGCCGAAAACTGGCATCCGCTGAAGCGGGCGCCAGACTGATGACCTGTTCTGGAAACAGACTCTTGAGCCAAGCCTGAATGCGGTGTTGACGTTCCAAACGATCTCCGGACGATGATATATATTGAGCCACGATTCTAGCATTATTCGCTGACCAGACCCCATGCCACCATCTCATTTCAAATGTTGCCTGACCACCTGTCTGACGCTGTTTTGCGGCGTTGCGCTGGCACAAGACCCGCCTGCAACCCAACCCAGTTCGGTCCTGTTGCCCGCACAAAAATCGGAAGATGCCCCGCTTTACCTGCATGCCAACCAGATTGAGGGGGTTGCAAACCAGCAAGTGAAAGCCAAAGGCAATGTTGAGTTACAGCGCAATGATGCCGTGCTGACCAGTGACTACCTGCAATACACATTCGATATCGACCAGGCCTTCGCCACAGGCGATGTCACATTGGTACAGCCTGGATTAAGGGTGCGTGGCCCGGAACTGAGTTTGCGGCTGGCCGATCAGGTGGGAGAGATGCAGCAGCCGGTATATAGCCTGAGTGAACTGATCTCCGATACCAAGGCAGAATCAGCACGCAAAGCGCGTGGCGCGGCACGCGTGCTGGATTTCGAGGGCAAAAACCAGTACCGCCTCAAAGACGCGACCTATACGACCTGTCCGGTCAATAACGATGACTGGTACCTGCATGTGAAGGATCTGAACCTTGATCGCGGACGCGAAGTCGGTACTGCATACAATGCCTATCTTGAATTCAAGGGCGTGCCCATTCTGTATACGCCCTATATCGATTTCCCGCTGAATAACCAGCGCAAATCCGGACTGCTTGCACCCACTTTCGGCACCACCGGCAGTAGCGGCCTGGAATTTCGCCTGCCGTATTACTGGAACATTGCACCGAATTACGATGCCACCATCAGCCCCCGCATCATGACCAAACGCGGGCTGCAATTGGGCGGAGAGTTCCGCTATTTGTCCGAAAGTTATCACGGCATACTCAATGGCGAATTCCTGCCCGACCAGGTTACCCACACCAATCGCTGGAGCGTGTTCGTCAATCACGACCAGACTTTCGCGCCAGGATGGAGCGGTCACCTGCATTACGAACGCGTATCGGATAACAGCTATTTCCGTGATCTATCCAACCAGATCAACACCACCTCGCTGACCACCCTGTCACAGGATGGCAGCGTCAACTACTCCGGAGGCTGGTGGAATGCCGGCATTCGCGCGCAAAATTTCCAGACCCTGCAGGATCCGCTGGCGCCCATTGTGCCACCCTACAATATCCTGCCGCAGCTTACCCTTAACGCCAATACCTACGATTGGCACGGAGTGGATTTCAGCTTCGCCGGTGAAGCCGTGCACTTCGAGCACCCGACGCTGGTCAACGGCACCCGGGTATCCGCTTATCCGAGCGTCAGCCTGCCGATGGCCAATAATTTCGCCTACATCACGCCCAAGTTCGGTGTGAGCCAGACAAATTACTATCTGGATTCGAGCACGTTGCCGAATAGCGTGCGCACAGTACCGATTACCAGCGTGGACAGCGGCTTTTACATGGACCGCACGACCCGGCTGTTTGGCCGCAATTACCATCAAACGCTGGAACCGCGAATTTTTTACGTATACATCCCGTATCGCGACCAGAGCCAGATACCCAACTTCGACAGCGGCGAGATCGATTTCAATTTTGCCCAGATGTTCACCGAAAACCGTTTTGCCGGTGGCGACCGCATCAACGACGCCAACCAGATCACTACGGCCGTGACTTCGCGCCTGATCGAACCGGACAGTGGCCTGGAACGCCTGCGCGTCTCGCTGGGACAGCGTTTTTATTTCGCTCCCCAGAAAGTCGTTTTGCCTGGCGGCACGCCTACCAATAGCACTTCTTCCGACGTGCTCGCCAGCATCGGCGGCCAGATCAGCCAGGCGTGGCGCGCCGAGGCGGCCGTGCAATTCAATACCAGCCAGGGTGCAAGTATCCGCAACAGCATCTCCGCAAATTATCATCCGGAGCCCGGCAAAGCGCTTAATCTGAGCTATCGCAGTATTCGCGGCACCTATAACAGTCTGGGCGCTTCCAACAATGACGCCATCCGCCAAGTGGACATCTCTGCCCAATGGCCTCTGGCGCCGCGCTGGTATGGCCTGATGCGTTACAATTATTCTTTTGTGGATGGCCGTCTGGTGGAAGGTTTGGCGGGGCTGGAATACAATGCCGGCTGCTGGGCGATCCGCGGCGTTTTGCAACGCATCGCCACAGCCACGAGCACGACCAGCAATTCATTCTTCATCCAGCTCGAATTGAACGGTATTGGCCGACTCGGTTCTAATCCGCTCGATGTCCTCAAACAAAGCATTTCTGGCTACGTGAATACCAATGAACTCCAAAACCCTTAATCGCACCCTACATTTATTCACCCTGCTTGCCTTTTTATTGGCGGGGGCAGCGCATGCAGCACCTGACGGCGCCGCCAGAACACCGTCCGACACCCCTCTCAGCGCAACAAACAAGCGTACTGCGCTACCCATCAAACCGCTCGACAGCATCGTCGCCGTGGTCAATGATGATGTCATCACCCGATACGACCTCGATGAGCACTACGATCGCGCCGTACAGCAATTAAAAGCACGCAACATACCGTTACCAGCGCGCCCGGTGCTGGAGAAACAATTACTGGAACGCATGATCAACGACCGCATCCAGCTGCAATTCGCCAATCAGACCGGCATTCGCGTGGACGGGCCCACGCTGGACAAGGCGCTGGATCGTATCGCAGCCCAGAACAACATGAACCTGGAGCAGTTTAGAAGCGCTTTGGCCAAGGAAGGCATTCCTTTCGATAAATTCCGCGGCGACATCCGCAATGAAATCATTTTGCAGCGGTTACAGGAGCGTGAAGTCGACAGTAAAGTCAACGTCACTGAAGCCGAAGTGGATACCTACCTGGAAAATCAGGCCAAACAAGGCCAGGAAGATGAATACAACTTTGACCACATCCTTGTTCGCATTCCCGAGGCAGCCACCACTGAACAAATCCAGCAACAACGCGCTCGCGCACAGATGATCCTGGACCAGCTCCGGAAGGGCGCGGACTTTGCCCAATTGTCTGCCAGCTATTCCGATGCTTCCAATGCGCTGGATGGCGGCAATGTAGGCTGGCGCCGCGCGTCGCAACTACCGCAACCGTTTGCCGACGCTCTGGCCAAGATGCAATCTGGCCAGGTATCCGACATCATTCGTAGCAGCAATGGTTTTCATATCATCAAGCTGGTCGACAAGCGCGGACAGAATTCCAAAATGGTCGTCCAGCAAACGCATGTGCGGCACATTCTGATCAAGACCAATGAACTGGTATCGGCGACCGACGCCAAGAATCGTTTACTGCAAATCCGTGAACGTCTGCTCAATGGCGCCAGCTTCGCAGATATGGCGCGTCAGTACTCGGACGATAGCTCGGCTTCCAAAGGCGGTGATCTGGGCTGGGTCTCACCCGGCGAGACCGTGCCTGAATTCGAACATGCCATGAATGCGCTGCAACCCGGCCAGATCAGCCAACCCGTGCAAACACCCTTCGGTTTCCATCTGATTGAGGTACTGGCGCGGCGCGATCAGGACGTCACCAAGGAACGTCAACGCCTGCTGGCACGCCAGGCGTTGCGCGAGCGCAAGATAGAAGAAGCCAAGGAAGAATGGTTGCGTCAGCTACGCGACAGTGCCTACGTTGAATACCGTAACGCGGAATAAATCCGGCTGTGACTGCACCCGTTATTGCCATCACAGCCGGCGAGCCTGCCGGCATCGGTCCCGATCTGTGCATACAGCTGGCGCAGCAGTCACGGGATCAAGCCTGGATCGTCATCGCCGATCATGATCTGCTGGTCCAGCGCGCCGGTTTACTCGGTCTACCGTTGACGCTTCAGCCGTATGGCAAAACACCGGTCAGCCGTGCGGCCGGTACACTGACTGTCCTGCATGAGCCATTGCATGCGCATACAACCCCCGGCCTGCTTGACCCGGCCAATGGCCATTATGTATTACAAACCCTGAAACTCGCGGTGCAGGGCTGTATGGACGGCGAATTCGCCGCCATGGTCACCGCACCCATCAACAAGGCAGTCATCAATGACGCCGGCATCCCTTTCACCGGCCATACCGAATTTCTTGCCGAAGAAACCAATACATCGCACGTTGTGATGATGCTGGCAGGGGGTGGATTGCGCGTGGCACTTGCCACCATACATCTGCCGCTTGCCCACGTCGTGGCTGCCATCACACGCGAATCACTCACCACCACCTTGCGCATTCTGCATCATGATCTGGCGCAACGCTTCGGTATCCAGAAGCCGCATATTCTGGTTGCCGGACTGAATCCGCATGCAGGTGAATCAGGTCATCTCGGCCAGGAAGAAATCAATATTATCAGTCCGGTACTCAATGAATTGCGCGCGCAAGGAATGCACCTGACCGGCCCCTTGCCAGCCGATACGCTATTTAATCCGGCACGACTGGCCGAGGCCGATTGCGTACTGGCGATGTATCACGATCAGGGCTTGCCGGTACTCAAATATGCCAGCTTCGGCGGCGGCGTGAACATCACTCTGGGCCTGCCCATTATTCGCACCTCGGTAGACCATGGCACCGCACTTGAACTGGCAGGCACCGGCCGCGCCCATACCGGCAGTTTGCAGGCCGCACTTGATATGGCAATGCAACTGGTTGCACACAGTCATACTTGACCAGGCCTACCTGCATGTCCCGACACATTCCGCGTAAACGCTTCGGCCAGCACTTTCTCTGTGATGCGGATATCATCGCCGCGATTATTCACGCCATTCGCCCGCAACATGCCGATAACATGGTTGAAATTGGTCCCGGCCTGGGAGCGCTGACACGACCCCTGCTAGCGCATCTGGATCACCTGCATGTCGTCGAACTTGATCGTGACATCATTGCCCGTCTGACGCGTGAACATAGCCCGGAGCGCGTGACAATTCATGCGGGCGATGCATTGGCGTTTGATTTCGCCAGCCTGGGCGAAAATCTACGCATCGTCGGCAACCTGCCCTACAATATTTCCACCCCGCTGTTGTTTCATCTGGCCGAATTTTCACCTTCTATCGAAGACATGCATTTCATGCTGCAAAAGGAAGTGGTCGAGCGCATGACAGCTCTCCCTGACAGCAGGGACTTTGGCCGTCTCACCGTCATGCTGCAATATCGCTTTAATATGGAGACCTTGTTCGATGTGCCGCCCGATGCATTCGACCCGCCACCCAAAGTTAATTCCGCCATCGTGCGCATGATGCCGCGCAAACCGGATGAAATGTCTGCAATGAATCTTGGGCAGCTGGAAAAGGTGGTCGCGCGCGCCTTCAGCCAGCGGCGCAAAACCTTGCGCAATACACTGGGCGGCGTGCTATCTGCAACCGAATTTGAACGACTGGGCATTGATCCAGGCCGTCGTGCCGAAACACTGGCGGTGGAAGATTTCATAGGTATCGCCAATTATTTACATGCTAAGGAATCGCAATGAACCTGATTGATACAGTCCAGACATGCCTGGAACACATGCAACTACCTGCTACCCGCGTACCCAACCTGCCGGTCATCAACCTGCCGGTGGAAATCGAGAACGGGAAACTGAATATTTTTGTTCACGCCCATGAAGATGCTGCGCGTGTTTTTGTTTACGTCCGCCCGCAGGACATGCTGGTACCAATCGAACGCATTCCCACCGTGGCCGAATTTCTCACCCGGGCCAACTATGGTTTGCCATTGGGTAATTGGGAAATCGACATGAACGATGGCGAGATGAACTTCAAAAACAGCCTTGATGTGAGCGGTGGCGAGTTGACTGAAGCCATGGTAAAAACCCTGCTGGTATTTGCCATGGAATGCGCCAATCGCTACCTGCCCGGCCTCCGCGCAGCCATTGATGGCAGCGATGCCAAGGCCGCACTGGAAGCCATAGACGGTCCCACCAAGGTCGTCATTAAATAGGTGGCGAAGAGATGTCTCTGCGCATGATTGCTCGTGGCATTGCGGTGGAAATGTATGTCGGCATCTGCGATTTCGAGTATCAGACACCGCAGACCGTGATTGTGAACGTCGAGGCCGAAGCGATGCTGCCTTATCGCCCGCGTGAAATTGGCGAGTGCCTTGATTACACGCGCATGTGTGATTTCGTCCACGCCTGGAAAGATCGTTCGCACACGGAACTGGTGGAAACCCTGCTGTTCGATGTGGTGGAATTCTGCTTTGCCGATACCCGAGTGACCCGTGTCGACGTGGAAATTCTCAAGCCTACGGTGATCGCACAAGCCAATGCAGTAGGTGTAGGGATGCGCGTAACGCGCGCGGATTACCAGCAGCTACGCGCCAGCCGGAGCGCAGCATGAACGCGCAGCACCCTCTGGCTGTGGTCACCGGAGCCGGCAAGCGTCTCGGCCTGGCTATCACCCGGACACTGCTGGAAAACAACTGGGAAATTCTTGCATTGGTACGCCAACCCAGTACTGCGCTCGACGCGTTGGCCGCATCCGGCCGGCCCGTGCACATTATCGAGCAAGACATTGCCGATCCCGCAGTATGGTTTGATCTCTGGCCGCGTTTGCGCGAGCGCTTCGGGCGGTTACCGGAGGCACTGGTGCATGCTGCCTCCCTGTTCGAACATGACACTGCCGATACCAGCTCATGGGCAGCCATTGAAGCACACCGCCGCATTAACTATGACAGTTTTGTTGCCGCCGCAAGCGCCTGGATGCAATGTGCGGATACCATGCAACGCGGTGCGTTCGTGGCACTTGTAGATCAAAAAGTGCAGCGTCTCAATCCGGATCATTACGCCTATACGCTGAGCAAACTCAACCTGGCGGTCAGCATCCCTTTTCTGGCGCAAGCACTGGCGCCGAAACTGCGCGTGAATGGCGTGGCGCCGGGGTTAACCTTGCCCAGCGGCGGGCAGACCGAGGCTGGCTTCCACACGGCACAATCCGCATTTCCACTAGGTGCGGGGCTCGCGCCGACCGATATTGCCGACGCCGTGCTGTTCCTGCTGCAACAGCGCTGGATTACCGGTCAACTCATCACCGTGGACGGCGGCCAGCACCTGCAAAGTGATTGTGATGTGTTGCTGCGCGCACCTTCATGATCGCAATCCGGAATTGCACGGCCCCGACAGAATCAGGATTTTTTCTGAATGAACTCGATCTTGTAACCATCCGGGTCTTCCGCAAAAGCGATCACTGTCGTGCCATGCTTCATCGGTCCGGCTTCGCGGTTGACCGTGCCGCCCAGGCGCTTGACTTCGGCACAGGCCTGATAGGCATCGTCCACCTCCACGGCGAGATGGCCAAAACCATTGCCCAGATCGTAAGCAGGCGTGTCCCAGTTGTGAGTGAGTTCCAGCACAGTGTGGTCTGATTCATCGCCATAGCCGACAAATGCCAGCGTAAACCTGCCTTCAGGATAATCCTTGCGGCGCAGCAATTTCATGCCTAATACTTCAGTGTAAAAATGGATCGAGCGCTCCAGTTCCCCGACGCGGAGCATGGTGTGCAACATGCGCATGACTTTCCCTTTCTTGATTCCTATCGAGAACGCAGCGCCCCAGGCATGGAGGCGTCACGAACTGGAATTTCGCGTTAAAATTGATCGGCACTGCCAATCACCCTGTACTGAACCGTCTTTTCATAATAACGCCCGATATTATTCATGCCCGAGCTTCCCGAAGTTGAAACCACCTGTCGCGGGCTGGCTCCGCATTGTACCGGGCGCAGCATCGTTACTGCGGTGGTGCGCAACTCAAAATTACGCTGGCCGATACCTGCAAACCTGGCTCAACAAGTGTCAGGTCAACCCATTCTTGGCCTGACACGACGCGCCAAATATCTGATCATGGCGCTACCCCATGGTTCCATCATCCTGCATCTGGGCATGTCGGGCAGCCTGCGTATCATGGACAACAATTCACCCGCTGGCGTTCATGACCATGTAGATCTGGTACTCGACAATGGCACCTGTATCCGCCTGCGCGACCCGCGCCGCTTTGGTGCCGTGTTGTGGACAGAAAACGACGTTCTGCGTCACCCCTTGCTGGAAAATCTGGGGCCGGAGCCTTTATCGGAATTATTTGACGGACATTATCTGCATGACCATTCGCGCGGGCGTAAAGTCCCCATCAAAACTTTTCTGATGGACAGCCACGTCGTGGTGGGCGTAGGAAATATTTATGCCAATGAAGCCTTGTTCCACGCGGGTATCCGTCCCGCCACACCTGCCGGGCGAGTTTCGCTGGTACGCTACACCAAGCTGGTTGTGGCCATCCGTACCACCCTGGAGCGCGCAATCGAAGCCGGCGGCAGCACGCTGCGCGATTTCGTCAACAGCGCAGGCGAGGCTGGCTATTTCCAGCAACAATACACGGTGTACGGACGCGCTGGAGAATCATGCCGGGTATGCAGCAGTTCCATCAAACAAATACGCCAGGGGCAACGCTCCACATTTTACTGTCCGTGTTGCCAGACTTGACCAGGCATGGGCTTTGCTATGCTTTATTCATAGATAAATTTACAAACCATTGAAGCGGCTAAATATTTGGCCGATAATGACCCGGCAAAATACAAAAACGCCCATTCAGGAGAGCGCACCATGTCCAACAATACCCTGGTCGAACAGTTCGAGCATTACAGTGCCTGGCGCGAACGTCTGGCCCATAGCATCGCGGGTTACCGCGACTGGCTCAGCGAACAGGAAATCAACGATGGTCAGATTGATCTGCGCTTGCAGCATCTGCTTGACCGGCTGGCCGAGGACAAGCTGAATGTGGCTTTTGTCGCCGAATTTTCGCGCGGCAAGTCGGAGCTTATCAACGCGATCTTCTTTGCCGATTACAAGCAGCGGCTCCTGCCTTCTACAGCCGGGCGTACCACCATGTGCCCGACCGAACTGCTCTACGACCCGGAACGGCCGCCCTCGATCCAGTTGCTGCCCATCGAGACCCGCGGCGGCAGCGTAACCACCGCCGAGTACAAACGCTATCCGGAGGAATGGATCACCACGCCGCTGAATATTGATTCGGCTGACGCAATGACAGCGGCCATGCTGCAAGTCGGTGAAACCCGTAAGGTCTCCAAGGATGAAGCGACAAAATACGGCCTTTATCACGAAGGGGATGTGGATGCCCTGCTCACCGTGGATGCGGATGGCCGGGTGGAAATTCCGCGCTGGCGTCACGCCATCATCAACTTTCCGCATCCGCTGCTGAAAAAAGGCCTGGTCATCCTCGACACGCCGGGACTGAACGCCATCGGTACCGAACCGGAACTTACCCTCAACCTGCTGCCCAACGCCCACGCCATCGTGTTCATTCTTGCAGCGGATACCGGCGTGACCAAGTCCGATATCGAAGTATGGCGCGACCATATTGCCACGCTGCATAGCCGCAATAAAGGGCGGCTGGTTGTGCTCAACAAGATCGATGGACTGTGGGACGATCTCAAGCAGGCCGATGCGATCGAGCAGGAAATCACCAGCCAGATCAACAGCTGCGCCAATCTGCTGGGGCTGGATGCCGCCCAGATTTATCCAATATCCGCACAGAAGGGCCTGCTTGCCAAGGTTAATGGCGATGCAGCCCTGCTGGCCAAAAGCCGCCTGAGTGAATTTGAACGGGCGTTAAGCGATGAGCTGATCCCGTCCAAACGCGAAATTGTGCGCGACAATACCGAAAACGAAATGCAGGACCTGATGTCCGGCACGCGCGCCTTGCTCACTGCGCGAATGACCAATATCAACGAACAGCTGGGAGAACTGACCGGCCTGCGCGGCAAAAACGAAGAAGTCGTGCAGCATATGATGACCAAAGTGGAGGAAGAAAAAACCCACTTTGAAAAAGGCCTGCAGCAGTTCCAGGCGCTGCGCAGCGTATTCTCGCAGCAATCCAATGCCCTGTTCGATTATCTGGGTATGGATCGCATCAAGAGCGAGGTCCGTGAAACCCGTATTGCCATGGAAAACAGCCGCTTCACCAAAGGCCTGCGCGAGGCGATGAGTGCTTTCTTCATTCATGTGGACGCTAATATTACCCACTCAGCGGAACAGATCGAAGAGATCAAATCCATGATGACGGCGATGTACAGGAAGTTCAACGAGGAACATGGCCTGATCGAAATCACGCCGCCGAACTACTCCACCTTCAAATATAAAAAGGAGATGGAGCGGCTGGAAAAAAGCTACAACGAGCATTTCAACACCTTGATCAACATGCTGACCAACGAGCAGTACACGCTGACCACCAAATTCTTCGAGACGCTGGCAAGCCGCGTGGTCAATATTTATGAAGTGGCCAATCGCGAAGCCGACAACTGGCTCAAGGCAGTGATGGCCCCCATGGAAACGCAAGTCCGCGAACACCAGATGCAGCTGCGTCGTCGTCTGGAAAGCATCAAGCGTATCCACAAGGCCACCGATACGCTGGAAGATCGTATCGCCGAACTGCAGCAGATGCAGGTCACCCTGCGCAGACAACTGGACGAGCTGGATGGGATGCAGTCACATGTCACGACGGTACTCAACCCAGGCCTGACTGAAGTCAGCGCTGCTGTAGCCTGATTGCCTGGCTGCTACCGCCAAATAAAAAGCCCCGCTCGCGGGGCTTTTTATTTGGGAGGCCATCTCAGACCGACGCCTGGCGTCCCGTCAGTAACAGATAACGATCCATTAACTGCTCCTGAGTTTCCTCAATCCCCAGCGGGATACAGTCCACCGGACACACCTCCACACATTGCGGTGCGTCGTAATGGCCCACGCACTCCGTGCATTTATTCGGGTCGATTTCGTAAATGCTGTCGCCCTGATAGATCGCCTCATTGGGGCATTCCGGCTCGCACACGTCACAATTGATGCATTCATCCGTAATTAACAGAGACATTTCATTATCCTTTACTTGGTTGATGCAATTTTAGCCTGAAGTCGTTGTGCGACCAAGTGTGGCACAAACTGGCCGACATCACCGCCCAGCAGGGCGATTTCACGCACCATGCTGGCGGAAATAAACATCAATTGCTCGGCCGGGGTCATAAACACCGTTTCGACCTCGGGATTGAGGTGGCGGTTCATACCGGCGAGCTGAAATTCATACTCAAAATCCGACACCGCACGCAAGCCGCGCAAAATAATGTGAGCCTCCTGTTCGGCCACCAACTGCATCAGCAGTCCGGAAAAACCTACTACGCGAACCTGCGGCGCATCGGCGAACACCTGCTGCGCCATCTCCACGCGCTCGTTTAAATCAAAAAACGGGCGCTTATGGCTACCGGCGGCGACAGCCACCACGACCTCGTCAAAAATACGCAGTGCGCGGCGAACCAGGTCTTCGTGCCCGCGCGTTACCGGATCAAAGGTGCCTGGATATACTGCGATCTTATACATGGTCATCGTCCTGTTCCTGGTTCCGTTTAAGCAGGCAAAAATGTGCCTTGCCAGCGCGACCTTCGCGCCACACCGTCCAGCCTGCCGGTGCGGCCAGGCTGCCATCATGCTCCACATACACGCTGGCACCGGCATTCAGATACGGTGGCAGCACGGACAGTATCTGAGCCTGCATACCTGCGGCATAGGGCGGGTCGAGGAATACCACATCAAAACCGTCGGCTTGCCCGGTCAGGAATTTTACTCCATCCCCCCGCATCACAATGACATTGTTGGCTGCCAACGTAGCTGCGCTGCGTTGCAACGCGTCCACAACCATACGATTTTTTTCCACCATCACCACGCGGCGAGCACCCCGTGAAGCCGCCTCAAAGCCAAGCGCGCCGCTGCCGGCGAACAAATCGAGACAATCCAGGCCATGCAGTTCCTGACCCAGCCAGTTGAACAGTTTTTCACGCACGGCATCCGGGGTGGGGCGCAAACCATCTGCTTCTGGGAAATTGATTAATCGCCTGCGCCAGTGGCCGCCGATAATACGCACCCGATTACGCGTGGCATTGGCCTGATTCATTGTCAATTACCACCCACCACCACGGTAACCAGTTTGTCTGGATGGATATGGCGTTTGAAAGCAGCCTGAATTTGTTCCGCAGTCACCGCTTCAACCCGCTGCGGAAATTCGTCCAGATAATTCAGCGGAAGATCATAAAAACCAATCACTGCAAGGTATTCGAGAATTTTTTTATTGCTGTCTATACGCAACGGAAAACCGCCGGCAATATTGTTCCTGGCTTGACTCAGTTCCGCTTCGGTCACCCCGTTGGTGACAAAATTCGCCAGCGTCTCGCGCACGACCTGCAATGCCTCCTTAGTCTGGTCGGTGCGGGTTTGCAACCCGATCTGAAATGCACCCGCCTCGCGCATGGGCATGAAATAGCTGTACGCACTGTACGCCAAACCGCGTTTTTGCCGCACTTCGTTCAACAGGCGTGAATCGAAGCCGCCGCCTCCCAGAATATAATTGCCCACATACAGGGCGAAATAGTCGGGATCACCCCGTTTTACACCGGGCTGACCGATGAGCACCTGGCTCTGTTTGGCGGGAAAGGGGATACTGCGCGTTACCGCCTGCTGCAATGCGGGTACCGGTACCAGGGTGAGGCTGGCCTCACCGCGGGCGGGTGGCAGCTTGTCAGTGAGTTGATGGGCAATGCGGTCCGCCTCAACCCGATTGATGTCGCCCATTAATGCCACGACAGCACCCGTCGCCGCATAGTGGCTACGATAAAAACCCTGTAAATCGGCCACCCTGAGCTTACTCACACTGCCGATCTCACCGCTATCCCGCCGGGCATAGGGATGGCTGCCAAATACGGCCGTCTGGAACGCCTTGGCAGCAATACTTGCAGGCTGCGCTTCAGCTTCTTGCAGAGCGGCGATGACGCGCGCTTTTTCGCGCGCCAGCACTGTCTTTGGAAAGCTCGGTTCCTGCAACACTTTGGCCAATATTGCCAGGGCGGCATGACGTTGTTCCGGATTGCTCAGGGTGCGCAGCGTCAATCCGGCGCGATCCGCATCGAAACGCCCCCCCAGTTCGGCTCCCACGTCGGCCATCCCGCGCGCGATCTGATTATCATCCATCCCGCCAGCGCCCAAGCTCAGCAAATGACGTGTGAGATTGGCCACTCCTCCCTGACCGGCTGGTTCAAGCGCTGTACCAGCAGGGAAATCGACGCCGACATCCAGCATGGGCAGATCATGGCTTTCCACGAAATACACCTTGGCACCGTTATCCAGAACCCAGTGCTGGATAGGCAGCGCCGCGTGCACGCTAAACGTGGTGAAAACAGCAAACAGTACAAACAAGGCACGCATTATCGAAGTTCTCCACCACTATGCCGCATCCCTGGTATTCCGGGGCGCTCAGGCTTGTTATCGAATGGCTGCGGATCCAGTGTCGCCACGGTCAGCTCATTATCCACCAGGTATTGACGTGCCACATCGCGCACCTGCTCTGCCGTGACTGCCTGCAGTTTTTTTACACGCACCTCAATTTCGGAGGTGGGTAAACCCGCTGTTGCATACATACCCAGTTGCATCGCCTGGTAAAACGTGGAATCGCGCTGGTAGACATCGCTTGCGACAACCTGAGCCTTGACCCGCGTCAGTTCATCCGCACTTATCCCGTCATGCTTGATGAGTTCGATCTGCGCACGCAAGGCCGCCTCGAGGTCGGCAGCGGTCTTTCCTGCGGAAGGCGTGCCGTCCAGCAGGAACAGACCCGGCCCCCGCGCCACGGCCCCATAATCAGCGCCCGCCTCACTGGCTATACGCTGCCCGCGTACCAAATTGCGGGTCAGACGCGCCGCATCCCCGCCGTCCAGTACGGCGGCCAGTACTTGCAGCGCATAAGGCTGCCAATCCTTGTCCACGTCACGCAGCACCGGCGCATGGTAGGCCATGATGAGATAGGGCAACTTGGCAGGCGCTTTGACTGTCACCCGTTTGATGCCGGTTTGCGCAGGTTCCGGCTGGGGTTTGCGTAGCGGCAGGGTCTTCGCAGGGATTGCTCCGAAATAATGCTCGGCCTGCTGTTTTACCTCGGCCGCCTGAACATCGCCCACCACCACCAGTGTGGCATTATTAGGCGCGTACCAGCGCTGATACCAATCGCGCGCATCATCCACTGTCATGTGTTGCAAGTCATTCATCCAGCCAATCACCGGGCGTCGATAGGGGCTTTCCTGAAATGCAGTGGCCATCAATTGTTCATACACCCGTGCCTGGGGTTTATCGTCGGTGCGCATGCGGCGCTCTTCCATTACCACCTGGATTTCCTTGGTAAAACCGGCCTCTGACAAAATGAGATTTTGCATGCGGTCCGCCTCCAGTTTGAGCGCCAGCCCGAGCCGGTCTTTTTGCAATTGTTCAAAATAGGCAGTGTGGTCGCGGGCGGTGAACGCATTTTCACGCCCACCGGCTGCCGCAATCAGCTTGGAAAACTGGCCGTCAGCAACTTCTTTGGTCCCCTTGAACATCATATGTTCAAGCACATGGGCAACGCCCGTGGTACCGTTGAACTCATCCAGACTACCGGCGCGATACCATAATTGCGAAACGACAATGGGCGCGCGATGGTCTTCCTTGACCAGGACGCGCAACCCATTGGCGAGATGAAATTCCTGCACTGCGGCCAAAGCGGGCGTAGCCAGACTCACAATGCTGATGACGAGAACGTATTTTATAAAGTTCATTTCAATCCCGGAATAAGTTAGGGCAGGACGCATGATAAAATAAGCGTCGCAACTATGCTGAGTTTCCGCACACTGTTTAAAGACTGCCAAAATCGTGTTTAGCTTCTTCAAGAAATCCGGCAACAAGCCCACCCCAGCTGAAACCACGCCAGAGCCAACTACGCCGGTAGCCGTTGCTGCGCCCGTTGCAGTCACCGAGCCTGTGCCCAAACCATCCTGGGCGCAACGTCTGAAACAGGGTTTGAGCCGTACCCGCGAACAGTTTGGCAAACAACTGACCAGTCTGTTTTCACGTGGCGGGAAAATCGATGCCGATCTTTACGACGAACTGGAAACCATTTTGCTCACTGCCGATGTGGGCGTGGATGCCAGCCAGTATCTGCTCGGCAGTCTACGCCAACGCGTCAAAAAAGATCATCTCACCGATGCTGCTCAATTACAGTCCGCATTGCATGACGTACTGTGCACCCTGCTCGCGCCACTCGAACAAGCTTTGGATATCAGCACTCACAAACCCTTTGTCATCATGATGGCGGGCGTAAACGGCGCTGGCAAGACCACAACAATAGGCAAGCTGGCCAAATATTACCAAGCCCAAGGTAAATCGGTATTGCTGGCGGCAGGCGATACGTTCCGTGCCGCTGCACGCGAACAACTCATGGTTTGGGGTGAGCGCAACAATGTGGCGGTGATTGCCCAGGATGGTGGCGATTCCGCAGCCGTCATTTTTGACGCGGTTGCCGCAGCGCGCGCCCGCGGTATTGATATCGTGCTGGCTGATACGGCCGGACGGCTGCCCACCCAGCTCAACCTGATGGAGGAAATCCGCAAGGTCAAACGCGTCATCCAGAAAGCCGAACCCTCTGCCCCGCATGAAGTCTTGCTGGTGCTGGACGCCAACACCGGACAGAACGCAGTCACCCAGGTCAAAGCGTTTGACGATGCGCTGGGTGTTACCGGCCTGGTACTCACCAAGCTGGATGGCACAGCCAAAGGCGGCGTGATTGCGGCCATCGCCAAAACACGCCCGCACCCGATTCGCTTTATTGGTGTAGGGGAAAGCCTGGATGATTTGCGTCCTTTCGTGGCGCAGGATTTTGTTGATGCACTATTCGAGGCACCCGCACCATGATACGTTTTGAGGCTGTGACTAAACGCTACCCGGGCGGCCATGAGGCACTGTCCAAAGCGAGCTTTGAAATTACCAGCGGCGAAATAGTTTTTCTCTCCGGGCCCTCGGGAGCGGGCAAATCCACGCTGCTCAAGCTGATCGCCGCAATCGAGCGCCCCACATCCGGCACGGTAACGGTCAATAGCCAGAATGTCGGCAAAATGCGGCGTGCCGCCGTCCCCTACCTGCGGCGTAATATTGGCCTGATATTCCAGGATCATAAATTGCTGTTTGACCGCAGCGTTATTCACAATGTCCTGCTGCCCTTGCTGATTGCCGGATTTCCGCGCCAGGAAGCTGCCGGGCGAGCGCGCGCTGCTTTGGACAAGGTGGGGCTACTTAAACGCGAGAAAGCCAATCCCATTACCCTTTCTGGCGGCGAGCAACAGCGCCTGTGCATAGCCCGCGCCATCGTATCGCGCCCCAGCCTGGTACTGGCCGATGAGCCCACCGGTAACCTGGATGCTGACTATGCGCGTGACATCATGGACATGTTCAAGGCATTCAACCAGGTGGGTGTCACGCTGGTCATCGCTTCGCATGATGAAAATGCCATCCGGAGCTACGGCAGCCGGGTAATTCATCTGGAACAAGGGGCGATACTGCCATGATGACCTGGCTCTCCCACCATCGCCAGGCATTCATGGTAACCTTGATGCGCATGGGGAAAACCCCTTATGCCACCCTGTTTGCCATTATCGCCATTGGCGTCGCACTGAGTTTGCCTGCCGGGTTGTTTGTATTGCTGCAGAATGTTACCCGCCTTGCGGCGGGCTTGCCTGCCCAGCCGGAAATCAGCGTGTTCATGCAACAAAATGCGAGCGATAGCGATATCAGTGCCATACGGCAACGCCTGAAGGCGCGCACCGATCTCAGCAGCGTACGTTTTGTGCCACGCGCGGACGCGCTGGCCGCCTTGTCAAAACAGGCCGGCATCAGTGACCTGACAGCGGGTTTGAGCGACAATCCGCTGCCCGATTCATGGATCATCATCCCGGCGCAGCCGGATGCCCAAAATCTGGCGCGTATCGCCACGAATATTCGCGGTTGGCCGCAAGTCGCGGAAGTTCAGGACGACAGCCAGTGGGCCCAGCGCCTTACCGCGCTGCTGGACTTGGGGCGGAATCTGGTATGGGTGCTGGCAAGCCTGCTGGGCGCAGCGCTGGTAGCTGTATCCGGAAATACGATCCGGTTACAGATTCTCACCCGCCGCGAAGAAATCGAAGTCAGCCGCCTGATCGGCGCCACCAATCGCTATATCCGTCGCCCATTTCTGTATTTCGGCGTGATTCAGGGGTTATTTGGCGGATTCATCGCCTGGTTGATTGTAGTGGTCTCGGTACAGTTGCTCGACCAGCAGGCAAGCAAGCTGGCCGCACTTTACAATTCCCCATCACATTTGGCCGGCCTTGGCTGGATGGAGGCCGGGATACTCCTGGCAATCGCTGCTGCCCTGGGTTGGCTGGGCGCTTTCCTGGCAGTAAACCGCAGCCTGCGCCTGATAGAATCCAGGTAATCCATATTTTCGGTGAACTTTACACGATTAGCACTCTCTTATACAGAGTGCTAAAATGAGTTCAAGGAGGAACATGCTATGTCACCCACTTTTGCATTGCCTGCATTAAGCAACAGTGCCAGCAGCCTGGACAGCTATATCCACACCATCAATAGCTACCCGATGCTGAGCCTGGAAGAAGAGATTTCACTGGGGCGTCGCCTGCGCGACAATAATGACCTGGAAGCAGCCGGTCACCTGGTGATGTCGCACCTGCGTGTCGTGGTGAGTATCGCCCGCAAATACGTCGGCTACGGTCTGCCCCAGGCTGACCTGATTCAGGAAGGCAACATCGGTCTGATGAAAGCGGTCAAGCGCTTTGACCCGGAACGCGGTGTGCGGCTGGTCTCATTTGCCATGCACTGGATCAAGGCTGAAATGCACGAATACATCCTGCGCAACTGGCGCATGGTCAAAATCGCCACCACCAAAGGTCAGCGCAAACTGTTTTTTAACCTGCGCAGTCATAAGACTAGCTCCAATAGTTTGAGTCCTGATGAAGCCAGCGCCATGGCTAAAGAGCTGGGCGTGAAACGCGAGGAAGTACTGGAAATGGAAGCGCGTTTCTCCGGCCAGGACATCAATCTGGAGCCTTTGGGTGATGATGGTGAGGATGGTTACGGGCCTTTGGCATATCTGAGCAACGCTGACGATGAGCCGTCCACGATACTGGCGCGTGACGAAAGCGAGCAACGGACCAGCACCGGCCTGATGTCCGCACTGGACGCGCTGGACGCACGCAGCCGTCACATTGTCGAAGCGCGCTGGTTGCGTGAAGAGGATAATGCCACCCTGCATGATCTGGCTGCGGAATACAATATCTCCGCAGAACGCGTACGCCAGATCGAACAAAAGGCATTTCAGAAAATGAAGGCTGCGCTGGTTTAAGTTGTTATCAGACTTGCTCTGACCCATAAAAAACCCCGCATTTGCGGGGTTTTTTATGGGTCACATTTGCGTGTCACGCAAACAGGAGAACCGAGAAGAAGCTGAGCCAGGCAAACACAATGAGACTCACGATCACGGTCATCGGCAGATTGGTTTTATTGAACAGCTGAGTCATGATGCATCCTTACACGAATATATAAAATTGGATTCATTTTAAACTATTTCGTTTTGTCGCTCAATTGATTAGAAGGCAGCATCGGATCATCCTCGTCCATCAAAATACGTTGCGCAGGACCTTCCATATCTTCGAACTGTCCGTTTTTAATCGCCCAGAAAATGCCGAACCCGATCAATAAAATAAATATGACCGTCAAGCCCAGCAAAAACACCAACGTAGAAGTCATTTGAGCCTCAAAGCATTTAACACCACCACCATGGAACTGATGGACATCCCCAACGCAGCCAGCCACGGCGAAATATAACCCAGTGCGGCAAATGGCAATGCAATTACATTATACGCCACTGCCCAAAACAGATTCTGGCGCATCACGGCCAGGGTGTCACGTCCTGTTTCCAGTGCCTGTGACACATCGTCCAGGCGATTGGAGAGCAACACAATGTCACTACTCTGGTTAGCCACATCGGTACCCGCTGCCATCGCAAAAGATACCTGGGCACCGGCCAGTACCGGCGCATCGTTAATACCGTCCCCCACCATTGCCACGATAGCACCATCCCGCTGCAGAGCCTGCAAAGTAGCCAGTTTGTCTTGCGGTTTTTGCTGCCAGTGGAGATTGTCCACACCGAGCGCATTCCCGACATGGCGCACAGTGGTTTCATTATCCCCGCTCAAAATACTGATGTTGATACCGCGTGCCTTGAGCCTCGCCATGGCTTGAACGGCATCCTCCCGCAGCGGGTCCTCCAACACGAACACGGCCAATGCGAGCTTCGCATCACACAACCACACCAATGTCGCACTGGGATGGCGAAGGGCATAATCTTCAGCCATGACCTGGCTGGCTGGAGAAAAATCCTGATTACCCAAGTAATAAGTTTGCCCGTTCACCTCACCCGATACACCCTGACCGGGATGGTTGCGCGCATTTTGCACCACCCGCAAATCGGCTGACAATACGCGACCCTTAAATGCCACCGCCAGAGGATGCTCCGAGGCTTGCTCCAAGCTGGCAGCCAAAACATCGCACTGTGCTACCGGCATATCCGACAATGCCATCACGTCCACGATAACGGGTTTGCCTTGCGTCAGCGTGCCGGTCTTGTCAAATACCACATGATTCACTCTTGCCAGCGTTTCCAGTGCATGGCCACGTGTCACCAAAATACCGCGTTTAATGAGGTGGGAACCCGCCGCTGCCAGTGCCGCAGGCACTGCCAGTGACAATGCACACGGACAGGTGACCACCAGCACGGCAAGCACGATGTCCAGAACCTGTGAGCGGTCAATGAATAACCAGGCCACCCCGACCACCGCCGTAAAAACCAGCAGCGCAACGGTAAACCAGGAAGCAGCCCGGTCGGCAAGCGTGGCTATGCGCGGTTTTTCCGATTGCGCCTTATCCACCATCCGCACTATACCGGCCAGTATGGTATTTTCGCCCACGCCGGTGACCGTCAGCGTAAGCGGGCTTTCCAGATTAATACTGCCGGCGATCACGCTATCCCCCGGCTGCTTGACGACCGGGCGCGGCTCGCCGGTTAATAGCGCTTCGTCCACTGTGGACACACCTTCTGCCACGATGCCGTCGGCGGCAATGGTTTCACCCGGCTTGGCCAGAATACTGTCACCACTCAGCAAGTCCATAACCGGAATATATTCCTGCTGGCCGGCACGGAGCCGGACAGCCATGGTGGGTTGCAGCTTGAGCAGATTTTCCGCGGCTTCTACCGACTTCCCGCGCGCACCCGCCTCCAGTAAACGCGTACCCAACAGGAACAGAACGAACATGCCGATGGAATCGTAATAAACATGCGTTCCCCCAAACACGGTGACCCACACGCTGCCGGCAAATGCAGTAATCAGTGCCAACGCCACCGGCACATCCATATTCAGATGGCCGGACTTGAGGCCACTCCATGCGGCGCGATAAAAAGGCATGGCGGAGAAGGTCACTACCGGCAGCGTCAGCAACAACCCGAACCAGCGTAATAACATGACGGTATTGGGATCAATGCCCTCCCACTTGCCCGCATAGAGGCCCACCGACAGCATCATTGCCTGTGCCGAACCGATCCCGGCAATGGCAAGTCGCTGCAAATCCTTTTTGCGTTTTTTTTGGCGCAGGGCGTCGGCTTGCAAAGCGCTGTAAGGATGAGCGTTATAACCGAGTAACTGGATTTCCTGGAGTATGCGCGACAATGAGATTTCACTGCTGTTCCAGGCAACCCGGGCGCGATGATTGGCATAATTGACCTGCACCATGCGTATGCCGGGTAACTGCTTGAGATGACGTTCGTTGAGCCACACACAGGCGGCACAAGTGATGCCTTCCAGTATCAGCACCGCTTCGCGCTGATCCTCACCGCTGTCTATTACAAAGCTGCGCTGGATATCCGGATGGTCGTAAAGCGCAAGCTTTTTCAGTTCGTCCGGCAACACTTCGTGCCCCTGGCCCGGCAACGCGGTACGATTGGAGTAATACTCGCCGAGTCCATTATCCACAATCGCCTGGGCGACCGCCTGACAACCGCGGCAGCACATGATCCGGGATTGTTGTGCGATATTGACGCTCAGTTCTATGCCATCAGGAACAACCTGGCCACAGTGGTAGCAGGATTCTGGCGATGCCATCCGTTGCTCAGGAAGCAGACACAGTCACATCATGCTCGCGTTCGATGCGTTGACCATCTGCCTCTATCTCCAGTTTGATCACCCATGAGCCTGCGCCAGCAATACTGATGTCACCCGTATATTCACCCGGATTACGCTGTTGCAGATGCATCAGAGGAAGTGTTTGCACATAACCTGGACGGAAGAAATGCAGCGTAATGACAGCATTTTGTATAGGCTGTTTCTGGCTGTCACGCAGGTTCATCACAAGCTTATTGGCTACGGTACCTGCCTTCAGGGTATCCAGACCCGCTATCTCCACATCCCAGCCCAGCTTTTGTTCATCCGAAAGCATTTTAAGATGTGAGTTGATCGCTTTCGACGCTTGGTCAGTATGTTCAGTCACACCCGAGAAGCCCGAATAAACCGTGTGATTCTTGGCACGCGGCATGATCAGGCTCGCCACCCAGGGTGGCACCCCCTGGGTGGATATCGTCACAAAAATGCCATCGGTGATGGCAAGGATCGCAAAAAATGTCATTAATGCTTTCGGCGCCCAGTGCATGCGCTTGCCGGAATTGCGCTTATCGCTTGCAAGCAAGCTGAGCACTGTCGCCGTAGCCAGGAAAATTGCGACGTGAATGGCAATCACATCCAGCTCATCACCATTCATTACCGCATAAAAGGCATAAGCAATGGTAGGAATTGCACCGGAAATCACCCCGCGCCAGTAATTCGCCAAACCCAGGCGACCCAACAACAAATGCAGTATCACCACGATTACAGTGCCGCCAAACAGTGTTTCCAGCAAGCTCATTGTTCGTTCTTCCTTGAATAAAAGTTTACCTGCTCTATCGCCTTGTCTTTCGGCTGCGATAATGGCGTGATTACGAAATCAAAACGGGGGTATTTGCCCACCTGCTGTGGCGTGAGCTTGATACTGGCCTGTACCACGACACTATTGCCACTGTGGACGGTGACCGCCTGGCCCTCATCCAGATCCAGAGCACCACGCGGCAAGCCTTGCGTCGTAATGCGATAGCGCATATCTTTGCCACTCTTGTTGGTCAACCGAATCTGATAGCGATTGCGGATGTCGCCATTGGATAGCACCACATAGAGCGGCTGGCGTATTTGATGGACATCATGTTCGAAAGTGGTACGTGAGGTAATACTGTATATCAGTGCACCTGTCATTACGCTGAGAATGATGGAATAACCCAGAACTTTGGGCCGCATCCAGTGAATATGGGGCTTGGCAGGTACAGGTTTAGCCATATTGGCTTCTGAATCGTAGCGGATCAGGCCACGCGGATAGCCCACTGAGTCCATAATGATATTGCACGCGTCGATACATAACCCGCAAGAGATGCATGCGTATTGTAAACCGTCCCGAATATCGATCCCCGTGGGACAGACCTGGACGCAGAACCCGCAATCAATGCAGTCACCATAGCCTTTATTCTGGCGGATTTCGTGTATTTTCAGTTCACCTTTCGGAGCGGCCCTGCCAAGCTTGGCGTCTCCACGTTTTGCATCATAGGCAACGGCCATCGTTTCAGGGTCATACATCACACTCTGGAAGCGGCCATACGGGCATACGTAAGCGCAGATTTGCTCACGCATCAGCCCCGCGGCAGCGTAGGTGCTAACAGTCAGTGAAAATACCGTGACATAGGCCGCATAAGCGGCATGACCAGTAAAGAATCGTACTAATATATCGGGCGCATATCCGTAATAAAGCACGAATGTCATACCCGTCCAGAATGACAACAATACCCATAGGGCATGCGTCGCACCCAATTTCAGGATTTTTTCTTTATCCCAGGGTTGGCGCTGCAGGCGAATACGTGCCGGACGTTCACCCTGAACAAGTTTTTCTATCCGGACGAATATATCCGTCCACAAAGTCTGAAAGCAAAAGTAGCCACAAAACGCCCGGCCAATCAAGGTGGTGGCAAAAAAAAGCATGACTGCCGCAATAAATAGCAGCAATGCCAGCCAGAAAACATTCTGCGGATACATGACCAGATCAAAAATAAAAAACCGGCGTTGCGCCAGGTCGAACATGATTGCCTGGGAAGCCACGCCTTCTCGCGTCCATGGCAACCATGGCAGTCCGAAGTACACCGTATAGGCGAGTACCATCACCCCCCATTTGAAATTGCGGAAACGCCCCTTGACTGAACGTGTAACAATTGGGATACGCTTCTGATATAGCGCCCGTGGTTCTTCAATACCAACGTTCAAGTATGTTCTCCATGAAAAAACCCCCGCGGTTTGGCAGGGGTTTTATTGAGGCCGCGAGACCGGTCGAAACCGGGTCAGGGGTCAATGACTTCTTACTTACCACCACCCAATTCGTGAACATAGACCGTCAACAACTTGATTTGTTCAGCTGACAGGCGATCTTTCCACGTGGGCATGACACCTTTATTCAGGCCCGTACGAATTACATTCTTCACTGCCGCTTCTTTCAGAGGAATCGTTTTGGCATCGGGCACATCGGCCCACAACCAGATACTATCGGTCAGGTTGGCGGAACCCAGTACCTGCCGCCCTTTCGCATCGACTCCATGACAGTAATAACATGCAGCTGTCTCGGAATGAAACAACACGTCACCCGCCTTTGCACTTTCCGGGTTGACTGCATTGTGCGAAAGGCTCAGCACATAATCAGCCAGTTGGGTCATTTGCGTATCCGTCAATACCTCGGCAAACGGCGGCATATATCCATGCCGCCCATTGGTAATGGTCTGCTGGATGTTCGCGTAATGACCGCCGTAGAGCCAATCGTCATCAGTCAGGTTGGGAGCAAAGTCCATTTTGCCACCGCCACCCTGCTGATGACAGGCAGCGCAGTTGTCGGAAAATAGCTGCTTGCCGGCAGATAACACAAAACTGTTTAATTCAGGATCCTTGGCAATCTGGTCAAACGGCATCGACGCAACCTTGTCGAAATAAGGCTTCTGGGCTGCGATCGCTTCGTTATTTTCCTTGATGAACAAGGCACGCGTATTCCAGTGAGTGGTTTTTTTCACTCCTTTGTCATTAACGTAGGTAATCGTATCAAAACCGGTAGTAAAACCTTTACCTACAGGCCAGGCCGGGTATATGAACCAGTACACGACCGCAGCCAGCACCGAGATATAGAATGCATATAGCCACCAGTCCGGAATCGGATTGTTGTATTCCTGCAGGTCACCGTCCCACGCATGGCCGGTAGTCTGCACGGTATGCGACTGTAATTTTTCCTGACTCATTTCTTGTCTTCCTTGCTTTCAGATTCATCGTCCATGAATGGCATGTATTTATAGGTCTCCAAACGCTCGCCGCGTTTCTTGCTGCCGTATACATACAGCACTATCAATACAAAAGTGACGAACAGAATCACTAGCGCCAAGGGCTTGGTATGCTCATATGAAGCAAACCAGTTCAACCAGTTCATGTCCATGGGCGGCCCTAATAATTAACGGTATTTCACAAACGCATCGTCGTCATACTTGCTGAAATCGACCATGGTACCCAGCACTTGCAAGTAGGCGACCAGCGCATCCATTTCCGTAATCCTGCTGCGATCACCGTCATAATTGCCGGACTCTGCTTGAGCGATCAGGTTTTTACGTGCATCAGGAATGCTCAGCATCTCCGCCGTTGCCGGTCCGAATTCTTTAACGTTAGCCTGGTATTCAGACTTGGTAAGAGAATAGGGCACACCGACTTTACGCAAGGCTTCCATACGTTCCTTGATATCGGAGATATTCAATTCGTTCTTTTCCAGCCATGGAAAATTCGGCATCACGGATTCAGGCACCATGGAGCGCGGGCTAATCAAGTGAGCGACATGCCATTCGTTAGAATATTTTTTGCCGACGCGCGCAAGATCCGGGCCGGTACGCTTGGAACCCCACTGGAATGGATGATCGTATTCCGACTCGGCAGCTAATGAATAGTGACCGTAACGCAACGCTTCATCCCGGAACGGGCGTATCATCTGGGAGTGACACAGGTAGCAACCTTCACGCTGATAAATATCGCGCCCGCGTAATTCCAGTGGTGTATAAGGACGCACGCCGTCCACCTTTTCCACGGTGCTCTTGATAAGAAATAACGGCGCGATCTCGACCAGACCACCAATACTGACGGCCAGCATGGTAAGCACCAGCAGAAGGCCCACATTGGTTTCAATCCATTCGTGCTTGAAATTGAACATAGCTGTTTCCTTGAACTTTTAAGCGCCGGCCATGCCGGATTTCACCATTTTGGCGGACATTTTTGCTTCCAATGCAGCGGCTTCGCCTTTAGCACGGCGAATAGTCATGGCGACGTTCACGAACATCATCACCATACCCGTCAGGAAGAACATGCCACCCACTGCGCGCATCACATAGAACGGATGTACGGCAGCCACTGACTCGACGAAGGAATACTGAAGATTCCCGTATTGATCAAAGGCGCGCCACATGAGACCCTGAAGAATGCCGGATATCCACATTGCAGTGATATACAGGAGCACACCAATGGTGGCAAACCAGAAATGCACGCTCACCATCTTCTGGCTCCAGATTTTGGTATCCCACAGTTTTGGAATCATGTGATACATGGAACCAAACGTGATCATTGATACCCAACCCAAAGTACCGGAGTGCACGTGACCGATGGTCCAGTCGGTGTAATGCGACAGCGCATTCACATCTTTCAGCGCCAGTAGCGGCCCTTCAAAGGTCGCCATACCATAGAACGAGAGTGCGACGATCAGGAAACGCATGATCGGGTCGGTGCGCAATTTATCCCACGCGCCGGACAAAGTCATGATGCCGTTAATCATACCGCCCCAGGAAGGCAGCAACAGCATGATGGAGAATGTCGCCGCCAACGTGGAAGTCCAGTCAGGTAACGCGGTCCAGTGCAGGTGATGCGCTCCGACCCACATATACAGGAAAGTCAGCGCCCAGAAGTGAACAATCGACAAGCGATAAGAGTAGATCGGTCGGCCAGCCTGCTTGGGCACGAAGTAATACATCATGCCCAGGAACGCTGCTGTCAGGAAGAAACCAACCGAGTTGTGGCCATACCACCATTCCGTCATCGCATCCTGCACACCCGAAAACAGGCTATAGGATTTCATTGAGAACAGGCTGACCGGCACTGCCAGATTGTTGAAGGTATGCAGCAATGCTGTGGCAAGAATGAAGGCCAGGAAAAACCAGTTTGCTACATAGATATGTGGCTGCTTGCGTCGCATGATGGTGCCGACGAACACAGCAAGATAAGTAACCCATACAATCTCGATCAGGATGTCGATCGGCCACTCCATTTCCGCATATTCGCGCGACTGGGTGTGGCCCAACATATAACTGATATCTGCCAGTACAACAATCGCCTGCCAGCCCCAAAAGGTGAAGCTGGCCATGCCATCACTGAACAGACGTGCCTGGCAGGTACGCTGCACAATGTAATAGGACGTTGCAAACAACGCACTGCCCCCGAAACCGAATATCGCACTGGTGGTGTGCACCGGACGTAGGCGTCCGAATGTGATATATGGAATATCGAAATTCAGGAACGGCCATGCCAGTTCGGACGCTATGTAGACGCCCGCCGTCATGGCAAGCACGCCCCACACCATGGTCATGATGGAGAACTTTTTCACAATATCGAAATTGTATTGTTCGGTACTGCTTAGTGCCGTAACCGCCATGAGTACTCTCCTGCGCGCCTAGTCTAAATAGCTAGTGTTAGTAAATTGGAATATTACGAATTTTCGGATTTTACCAGCGACCTGTTGTCACGCGCAAGATATGTTCAGTTTTTGAGCAATAATGCGATGTCGTGCGCGATGGCCTGCGGCCCTTGCCCATAGGCCATATAGAGTCGCAGACGGCCGTGTGGATCATAGATATAAGTCCCGGCGCTATGGTCTACCGTATAGCCCCCGTGCCCATCTGGCGGCTGTTTTTGATAGAAGATTTTGAACGATTTGGCCAATGCGGCGGTATCTGCGGGACTGGCATACATCCCCAGAAAACTGGGATTGAAAGCAGGCACATACTGGGCAAGCACGGCGCGGGTATCCCGCTCGGGATCCACTGTCACAAAAATGACTTGTACGTTCGCCGCATCCTTACCGAGCAGTTTCATCGCCATGGCAAAATCCGACAGTGTTGTCGGACACACATCCGGGCAGTGCGTGTAGCCAAAGAAAATAGCGACGACCTTGCCACGAAAATCGGCCAGTGTCCTCACCTTGCCGGTTTGGTCAGTCAGGCGAAAATCACGCCCGTAATCGACACCGGTGATATCCGTAGCATGATATTGGGGCGCCTGTTTCGTCTCGCATCCGCCCAGAACAAGCACCACAAACAAAAACAGGAAATAGGTCAGACGCCGGTTAATCATATTGCCTCATCGGACTCAGGAAAGTTTGCCGCGATTAGTAATCGGACATCTTCCGATTGTATTCCTGCTGTCCGGATGAGGGAAACCCCGGGCAAAATCAGCCGATGGGTCGCGTAAACTTGATGATCCAGTAGTGGTCGATCAATAACAACGCAAACAACAGGCTCAGATACAGGATGGAATAGCGAAATGTCTTCTGCGCCAGTGCATCGCTGTAATGCCGATAAATGGACACGGCATAATAGAGGAAGATGCCATCCAGCATTAACGCACCAACCAGATAAATCAGGCCGCTCATTCCGGTCACAAAAGGCAGCAGCGTGACCGCAGTCAGTGCCACGGTATAGAGCAACACTTGCAGGCGCGTATATTCTTCTCCATGCGTTATCGGCAGCATGGGCAATCCGGCTTTCTCATATTCCTTGCGGCGATACAAGGCCAGAGCCCAGAAATGTGGCGGTGTCCAGACAAAAACAATCAGGAATAACAGCAGCGCATCGCTGCTCACCTCGCCAGTCACTGCGGCCCAACCCAGCACGGGCGGCATCGCGCCCGATGCGCCGCCAATCACAATATTCTGTGGTGTGGCCGGTTTTAGAAATATTGTATACACCACCGCATAGCCTACAAATGTGGCCAGGGTTAACCAGGCCGTCAGCGGATTAACGTAGGCATGCAGCAAATACATACCCGTACCACCTACCAAACCGGCGAATATCAGGGTTTGTGTACTGTTCACCTCGCCGGTAGGGAGCGGGCGGGCACGCGTCCGCGCCATTTTAGCGTCGATCTTCTGCTCAACCAGACAGTTGAATGCAGCGGCAGCACCCGCCACCAATGCGATGCCCAGCGTGGCGGCCAGCATCGGCAGTAACGGCGGCCATCCCGGGACCGCGAGAAACATACCAATTACTGCGGTAAACACAATCAGCGATACCACACGCAGTTTGCATAACCGCAAAAACTGCTGACAGCGACAAACGCTTACTTGCAAAATCAGGCTGCTTGTCATCCTTCTTTACCTCCATCCATTGGGCGCTAAATCGCACCGCGCGTTTTTATTCAGCCTATTTGTGATGTCTTGAGCAAATGCTTGATGTCCTTGATCATGCCGCTCGGATTCGGATTTTTAGGGAAACGCAACATCAGGTTGCCCAACGGGTCGACCAGATAAATATAATTCTCTATATGCCCATTCGCAGGAAATTTTTCGCGGACACTCTGGCCCGTAGTGGCCACTATCGTACCCGCATAATCCGTCATCAGTTCCGCAGCCGGTACTACATTATCCGTGATCAGCCAAAGCCGCTGCACTCTGTCGCGTTCTGCCCCCTGCGCCATACGCACCTGGCGCAGGGTATAAAGTTTTTCGCGACAATACTCATCACACTTTCCGCTATCGAATTCCACCATTACCCACTTGCCTTTTAATTGCTCAAGACTGAATGGCGCTCCATCTGCCTGTACGCCCGTCACACCCGTCAACATTTTCACCGGCAATAATTCGCCATAGTTGGATGTTTTTCCGCTGGGTGTCCAGAAATAATACGCAACATATGAAACCATTACGGGCAATGCAAAAAGCGCAAACAACAATAGCAGCTTGATGCGGGAAATTTTGTTCTCAGGTGGGGATACGTTTGACATTGAGCACCAGATAAATAATTAGAATTGCCGTTGCGATTGCGAACCACTGTACGGCATAACCCATATGCATTGCTGCGCCGGCATCAGGGCGGTCCCATACTCTCACCAAACCATCCCGGGTGTCATTAAGCTGTTGTATCAGCACCGCCTGTACGGCATAAGGCAAGGTTGCCGCGTAGCGCTTGAAATGCAGGTTCTCCCACACTCGCCCTTGTATCGTTGCCGCCGACAATTCCAGGAAACGACTGTACGGGTTGGTTACGATACCTTCGATAGTCACTTGCCCGGGCACCTGTTCTGCCTGCGGCGGAATGGCGCGATTACCTGCGGCCAGCCATCCACGGTTGACCAACACGTAACCTCCACTATTGTCATCATGAAACGGCGTAATGACATAATAACCAGCACGCCCCTTATACAGTTTGTTATCGATATAAATCTGATGACCGAAATCGAAACGGCCATATAACGATACCTTCTGATATAACAGACTCGAACTATCCGCCTGCCTGCCGGGCAGCGTCGCTGCGGGGTCTTTCTGCATCAAATCGTAGCGTGCCTGTAGCGCTCGCTTTTGATCTGCTCTATTCAACTGCCAGTTGGCTAAAAACAAGGTCAACGCGATCATTATGATCATCGCCACAGTTGGCACCAGTGTCGGCTTGAATTGATATACTCCAAATCTCATCTTGCTAATGTCTCACTGGCATGTCTCGGTGGGCTGGGATAGACTAAAACAATTGTACCGGGAGACCGTCATGCGCATCATTGTGTTGATTTTTATTTTCCTGATTCTCACCAGTCTGTTCAGCGCACTCTACTACCTCATCAAGGACAAAGGCCAATCTGAACGTACCGTCAAGGCACTCACGGTACGGATTGTATTGTCACTTTCCCTGTTCGCTCTACTGATGCTCGGCTTCCATTTCGGCTGGTTGCCGCAACGCAGTGTATAACCCGGAATAAAAGCGCCGCACACATACGCGTGCGGCGCAGTCCCCTTTATCCCCGTCCTGCCCTTATAACCAATACACCACCACAAACAGCAGCAGCCAGACCACGTCCACAAAGTGCCAGTACCAGGATACCGCCTCAAATGCAAAATGATGACTTGGTTTGAAGTGGCCGGCCATGGAACGGAACAGGGTCACAATCAGCATGATTGTGCCAATGGTTACATGTAATCCATGAAAACCAGTCAGCATAAAAAATGTTGCACCATACACCCCCGCCCCTAGCGTCAAACCCAACTCGGTGTAAGCCACATGGTATTCATGCGCCTGTAAACTCAGAAAGCCTATACCTAACGCTACCGTCAAGATCAGGCCCAGTATCAACTGGGCACGGTTGTTTTTCTTCAATCCCCAGTGCGCCCAGGTCACGGTCAAACCTGAGGTCAGCAGTAATAATGTATTGATCGCAGGGATACCCCAAGCTTCCATCGGGGTAAATTTCGCTGCCAAACCAGGACCGGCGGTTGGCCAGGTCGCAGTAAAGTGCGGCCATAGTTGCTGCATCGTTTCACCTGAGCCCAAACCCGGAACCGAGATCGTACGCGTATAGAACAGGGCGCCAAAAAAAGCCGCAAAAAACATCACTTCGGAGAAAATAAACCAGCTCATGCCCCAGCGAAATGACAAATCCACCTGATCGTTATATTTTCCGGCTTCGCTTTCTCGAATTACCGTACCGAACCAGCCAAACAGCATCACCAGCAACACGCCTGTTCCGGCAAGCATGACCAGCTTGCCGTGACCCATGTGATTGAGAACCATGACAAATCCGAATGCCAGCAACATCAATGCTATCGATCCCATAATAGGCCAATGCGATGGTGGTGCGAGGTAATACCTATCCTGATGCGTTTCCATGACTGTGTTCCTCCTTCGCTATTTTATTTTTTCACACGCCTAAAATTTATTTTACCTGGTCACCAAATAGACCAATAATAAAATCGCACCTACCAATAACGCGGCACCAATCAACCCTGCGACGATCACCTGCGCAGGCTTCAGATGGTTTACATCTGACTGGTAATCCGATTTGCGCCGGATGCCCAGAAAACTCCAGAACACCGTCTTGGCTGCACGCCAGCCAGTGAGTGTTTTGCGCTGCTCATCCTTAACCACGCAATTCCTTGTCATTTACCGCGACAGCCTGGGCATTCGGATTCAAATTAAAAAACGTATACGATAAAGTAATGGTCTTCACATCCTTCGGCAACATTGGATCAATCACAAAAAGTACTGGCATGATCCTGGTTTCATGCGGCTGAAGCACTTGCTTCGTAAAACAAAAACACTCGATTTTCTTGAAATACTGCACAGCCAGCGCAGGTGCATAACTCGGCACAGCCTGTCCGGTAACTGGCAAATCGCTGTTATTGACCACCTTGTAGTCTACCTGCATCAATTGGCCCGGATGCACTTCCACGATGGGCCGCGTCGAGGTAAATCTCCACGGCATGTTTTCGTTGATATTGGCATCCAGTTCAAGCCGGATTTTCCGGCTTTTATCTATCTGGGTATTTCTGGCCAGTTCCTGCTCTCCGCCCTTGTTTAAACCGCTGACTTCGCAAATCTTGTTATAGAACGGTATCAGCAGAAAACCGAACCCGAACATTGCAACGGCAACAATGCCCAGTTTTCTCAGCATTACCCGGTTGGCCTTCTCCGTGGTCATTGCCAATGATCAAAAATAGTGTAAAGAAACAAGCCGACCGCTATCAAAGCAAGCGCAATCGCCGTGAAATACTTTTTAACTTCATTGTTCAACGTATTCACCCATTCCGGTTTGAGCAGGGCGGACGCCCTGCCCGGCAACATTTATTTCACCATCGGCGCAGTTTCAAACGTGTGATACGGTGCCGGAGAGGGCACCGTCCATTCCAGCCCTTCAGCGCCTTCCCAGACTTTGTCGGTTGCCTTGACACCGCCGCGCACTGCTTTCAATACCACGACCAGGAAAATCAACTGGCTCGCGCCAAAGACGAATCCGCCAATGGAAGCAATCTGGTTGAACTGGGTAAACTGCAACGCATAGTCTGGAACACGTCGAGGCATACCCGCCAACCCAAGGAAATGCATCGGAAAGAACAGGACATTCATCGCGATGACAGAGAGCCAGAAATGCAGTTTAGCCAGTTTTTCATCATACATATGCCCAGTCCATTTGGGCAGCCAGTAATACACGGCCGCAAAAATCGAGAACAGTGCACCCGATACCAACACGTAATGGAAATGCGCCACCACGTAATAGGTATCCTGGAGCTGGATGTCGACCGGTGTAATGGCCAGCACCAGTCCGGAGAATCCACCTATGGTGAACAGACAGACAAAAGCCACCGCAAACAGCATCGGCGTCTCGAAAGTCATCGAACCCTTCCACATCGTGGCGACCCAGTTAAATACTTTCACGCCGGTGGGTACTGAAATCAGCATGGTGGAGTACATGAAGAACAACTGCGCAGCGGCCGGCATGCCCACGGTGAACATGTGATGCGCCCACACGATGAACGACAGAACGGCAATCGATGCCGTTGCATACACCATGGATGAGTAACCGAACAACGGTTTGCGCGCGAAAGTAGGGATGACCTGGGAGATGATGCCAAAGGCCGGCAAAATCATGATGTACACCTCGGGGTGTCCGAAGAACCAGAAAATATGCTGGAACATGACCGGATCGCCGCCGCCCGCCGCATTAAAAAAATGCGTACCGAAGTGGCGGTCGGTCAGCAGCATGGTCACCGCGCCAGCCAGTACCGGCATCACAGCAATCAGTAGATACGCGGTAATCAGCCAGGTCCACACAAACATCGGCATCTTCATCATGGTCATGCCGGGCGCACGCATGTTAAGAATGGTAGTAATGATGTTGATCGAACCCATAATGGACGAAGCGCCCATGATATGTATGGCGAAGATGGTCAGGTCATAAGACATCCCGCCCTGAATGAACAGCGGCGGATACATGGTCCAGCCACCCGCCACAGCGCCGCCCGGCAGGAAAAACGAGCCAATCAGGAAGATCGCAGCCACTGGCAACAACCAGAAACTCCAGTTGTTCATGCGCGGGAACGCCATATCCGGCGCACCAATCATCAAAGGTACTTGCCAGTTAGCCAATCCGGTAAAGGCCGGCATGATCACACCAAAAATCATGATCAGGCCATGCATGGTGGTGAGCTGATTGAAGAATTCAGGATGCACAAACTGCATGCCCGGTTCAAAAAGCTCAGCACGGATCAGCATTGCCAGACTGCCGGCAAAGAAGAACATGATCAGCGCAAACCACAGGTACAGCGTACCGATGTCCTTATGGTTGGTTGTTTTTACCCAGCGCATCAAACCCCTGGGGTGATGATCATGACCATGGTCGTGAGCGTGTGTCGCATCCATATCGAGTCTCCTCTTCTTGCTCGCTTGATTATTTACGCAGTGCCTTGATTTCAGACGGCTGAATCACATCGCCGGTATGATTGCTCCAGGCGTTGCGTTCATACGTGATCACCGCAGCAATTTCTGTATCGGTCAATTGCGCCGCAAACGCAGCCATTGCCGTACCCGGTTTTCCGTTCATCACAATATGAATATGCGCGGCCTTGTCACCCGTTGCAATTTTGGAACCATTGAGCGCCGGAAATGCGCCGGGGATGCCCATGCCGGAGGCCTGGTGGCAAGCCGCGCAATGAGCGGTGAATACCTTTTCGCCCTTGCTCTTCATTTCATCCAGGGTATAGACCTTGTTGGGATCCTCTACCACAGCCGCCTGTTTCGCCTTCTGGCCGGCCAGCCACTTGGCATAGTCTTCCGGGGTTTTGGCATCGACCACTATCGGCATGAAGCCGTGATCCTTACCGCATAGCTCGGAACACTGCCCCCTGTAAATACCGGGCTTTTCAACCTTGAACCAGGTATCCCTGATAAATCCCGGGATCGCGTCCTGCTTCACCCCGAAGGCCGGCACCGACCAGGAGTGGATGACATCATCGGCAGTGACCAGCATGCGAATTTTTTTACCGGTGGGTACAACCAGCGGGTGATCCACCTCAAGCAGATAGTGCGCATCTTTCTGTGCCTTATTATCAATCTGGTCGCGTGGCGTAGAGAGCGTACTGAAAAAATGTATGCCCTCCTGCAGATAATCGTATTCCCATTTCCATTGAAAGCCGGTTACCTTGATCGTCATGTCCGGGCTGGAAGTATCTTTCATGGCCAGGATGGTCTTGCTCGCTGGGAACGCCATACCGATCAGAATAAAAAACGGAATAATGGTCCAGATGACTTCGACCGTCGTATTTTCATGGAAGTGGGCGGCCTGATGGCCCTTGGATTTTCGATGCGCATATATCGAATAAAACATGACGCCAAACACCACCACAAATATCGCCAGCACAACATACATTATCAGCGTGTGCAGATGATAAATCTGGTCGGCAATGGGCGATTCCGGTGCCTGCAGATTCAGTTCATAAGCCGCATGCGCCAAATTTGTCGTCAAACCCAGCGCCATACCTGCGGCCGATCCCAACATTCGTTTTATTTTCATGCCTTCTCCCCTATCCTCATGATTCTGCTTATTTATTGACACCCAAGCCGCCATTCCAGCTGGTGTGCCAGTTCGGTACGTTGCTCATCGTTAAGATGACGTCCCAATTCCTGCTCGGCGCCGTGCGAACGCAGCGCCACCCGGCACTGCTGGCCGACCGTCTGACACTGCAGCACGACCTGCGCCCAGCAACGGTTGTACTCGGAACGCTCAACACGCACATTGTCGCGGCGCTCAAGCACCAGTCTGTTGCCGGCTATCGTGATGCGCTCGTAGTCGCGCTCGTGACAGGAAATTTGATAAAACGCCAGCAAGACAACCAGCATTTCCAGCCCGGCAAAAGGCAGAACCGGCCAAGCGCCCATCATGGCAAACACCCAGGCGGTGACCGACAGAATCAGAAAGAGAGAAGCTAAAACAAGAATTTTGCCCGACCGCGACAGCGAGCAATTGGGTCGCGCAGTGATACAACAATCCACTGCGCCAGTCTGTGTGATTTGTATGCCGCCGTACATTCTGTTGCAAATCCCGCTTATTGCCGTTTTAAGTCGGATGCCCTGCGATCTTTGTGTCGCGCTGGCTAAAGTAGCACAGCATAACGGCGAAAACAATCAAATATATTATGCAAGCATTTGAAATATCTATGTAATTTATTAATTAAATAACACTATTCGAATTTGCTGTTAGATCAATTTTTCGAACGTGAGATGGGTGGAAAGCGCTGAAAAATCCATACTGGCCAGCCACGGCACTACGCCCAGCAAAGGCATATTGAGGCGCTGCTGTAGCGTCGCCAGACTGGCGTCAAATTGCGCCATGGCGGGATCAATCCGGTTGGCCACCCAACCCGCCAGTGGCAGCCCGGTCTGACGGATGGCTTCGGCGCTAAGCAACGCATGGTTGATGCAACCCAGGCGCATTCCAACCACCAGAATCACCGGTAAGGACAGCTTGCGCGCGAGATCGGCCATATCCTGATGATCATTCAACGGCACGCGAAAACCGCCTGCGCCTTCCACTATCACGACATCAGCCTGCGCGTGCAACGCATCACAAGTCCGCGCGATCACATCCAGCTGGATTGTCATCCCGGCCTGCGCAGCCGCGATGTGCGGCGCGATGGCAGCCTCGAAATGGTAGGGATTCACCAGCGCTTGCGCTGCATCCGCATTGCCTGCGGCGCGCAGTTGCTCTACATCATCCCAATACGCCACCCCATCACGCCACTCGCATCCCGCCGCCACCGGTTTCATTCCGGTCGCGCGCAATCCGCGCTGGGCAAAAAAGCGGAGCAAGGCAGCCGTTATCAGCGTCTTGCCCACACCGGTGTCGGTGCCGGTGACGAAGTAGCCCCGCGCCGTCATGGCAGACCTTTCTCCGTGCGGCGCCGCTGGATGTTCATCTGGATGATTTGCTGGCCATCGGCGCTACGGGTTTTCTGGTTCACCCAGGCGTGGCCATAGATCACTTCGTAAGTTGACGGCAGGCGGCCTTCATGACGAAATTTTTCATATGCCGTTTCCAGCGCCTGCCAGCGCGCGCGCCCCATCAGTCCGGGATTGCGCCCCGCCGTGACGTTGTGCGCGCCGATTGCCTTGAGCTCCCGCATCAGCGTTTTCAGATCGTCATAAGTCAGCGTGATGTATTCCATGTCCATCACCGGCGTACTGAACCCCGCATGTACCAGCACATCGCCGATGTCGTGCATATCCACGAAACGGTTGACGTGGCTGTAGCCATCCACCGTGTTGAACGCCTGGCGCAATTCCTTGAGCGTATCCGGACCAAAAGTGGAAAACATCAGCAAACCATTGGGCGCCAGTACCCGGTGCAATTCCGCAAAGCTCACGTTGAGATCGTTGCACCATTGCAGCGCGAGATTGGACCACACCATATCCACGCTGGAAGTTTTCAGTGGCAGCCGGTCAATGTCCGCGCACACTGCGCTAAACGGGGCAGCACGGCTGATGCGCTGCCACAGGCTGGGTTTGGGCCGGGCGATCTGCAACATGGATTCAGCCAGATCCAGTGCTACCAGATGCGCCTCAGGATACCGGCTGCGCAAAGCCGTCGCGCCGTAACCCGTACCAGCACCCGCATCCAGCAAAATGCCCGGCGTGTGCTTCACATAATCGAGCCGTTCCAGCATGCGGTCGCCTATTTCGCGCTGCAACACCGCATGGGCGTCATAGCTCACTGCAGCGCGGCCGAAGGCGCTACGCACGCGCCGCTTGTCAAGATCGTAAATTGTGTCAGTCATGCAAAAAATCCGTCAGGGCCGTTACAAACTCGGCGCTATGCGAGAGAAAAGGGGCGTGTGAAGCACTGGCAATGCGACACAAGTGACCGCCTGGCAAGTGCTGCGCCAGCCATTCGCCAGCGGCAACCGGAGCCAGCGCATCGTGCGTACCGTGTATCACCAATGCACGCTGAGCGATGTCTGGCACCGCCGCACGCAGATCGCTATTGAGTAAAATATCCAGCCCCGCCTCAAGTACAGATTGATCCGGCCGCCCACGAACAAACAGCAACTCGCGCAGGTGGGCCAGCACAGCGCGCGCCGACTCGTCTCCTCTGGCCTGCAATGCAAGGAAACGCTTCAGCGTACCTTCATAATCGGCAACCAGACTTTCCGCGAAAAGCTGCAATACTTCGCGTTGAATACCATGCGGCCAGCCGGCGCGCGTCACAAAGCATGGAGTGGTACCCACGGTAATCAGTCCGCTCACGCGCGCCGGATATAAATGCGCCAAGGTCAGTGCCACCTGACCGCCCAGCGACCAGCCACACACATTGAAATGCGGCGGCAATGTATCGATTAAACGCGCTGCCAAGATTTCCAGCGTGTAAGGAGTAAGCGCCGCACTGCCGCCATAGCCGGGCAAATCCACAACATGCAATTGATAATGCCGGGCCAATTCATCGACTACTCCTGCCCAGACACCCCCGTGCATGCCCCAACCGTGCAGCAGCACCAACGGTGCGCCTTGACCGTGCATCTCGATATGCAATTCAGCCCCGTGCATGAATATTGTTCAGCGCATCCACCAACTGCGCTACATCGGATTCTGTGTGCGCGGCACTCAGCGAGATGCGCAGACGCGCGCTGTTGGCAGGGACGGTGGGCGGACGAATCGCCGGTACCAGAATGCCGCATTCAAGCAAGCGCTGACTGGCTGCCAAGGCGGCTTCATTACCACCGATCAGCAACGGCTGGATGGGTGTAAAAGAATCCATGAGTTGCCAATTTTGGGTACGCAAACCGCTACGCAGTTGCATGATTAATTTTTGCAGATGCATGCGTCGTTCGTCGCCTGCTTCGATCAGATCAATACTGGCAAGCAAGCTCGCAGACAACAGCGGTGGTGTGGCAGTGGTGTAGATGTAGGTTCGCGCCTTTTGCAGCAGGTATTCAATCACCTCCTCCTCACCCGCCGCCGCCGCTCCAAACACGCCCGCGGCTTTGCCCAGCGTGGTCATATAAACGATGCGCGGCGAAGCCAGCTTGAAGTGCGACAACACACCGCGCCCACCCTCGCCCAGCACACCAAAACCGTGCGCATCATCCACCAGCAGCCAGGCGTCGTAACGTTCGCACAGCGCCTGCAGATCGGGCAGCGGTGCCAGATCGCCGTCCATACTGAAGACGGCATCCACCAGCACCAGCTTTTGCGTCGCCCGGCTGGCCGCCAGCTGGCGTTCCAGCACAAGCAGATCGTTGTGCGGGTAGCGCGTGAATTTTGCACGCGATAACAGCGCGGCATCGTTGAGCGAGGCATGGTTGAGACGGTCGGCAAATACCTCGCCGTCGCGCCCGATCAGCGCCGTCACCACGCCGATATTGGCCATGTAACCGGTGGAAAATAGCAACGCGGCAGGCAAGCCGACGAATTCGGCAATGCGCGTTTCCAATGCATGATGGAGCGCATGGTGGCCGGTGATGAGATGCGAAGCACCAGCACCCACACCCATGCTGAGTACAGCCTGGCTGGCCGCCGCACTCAGCGCAGGGTGGTTGGCCAGCCCGAGATAATCATTGCTGCAAAAGGACAGCAAGTCGCGGCCGTCAACACGCACATGCGCGCCTTGCGGCGATTCGAGCAAACGCCGGTTACGCCGCAGACCTTGCGCCTCTAGGTGCGCCAGTTCGGTACGAATGCGCTCCAGCGCATTGAAGGAGGGAGGCGTTGTCATCGCTTGATCCATGAAACCACCAGGGTGGCAGGCGTCAGAACATCCAGCCGCATGCGGCCTTCAACCTGCCTGTATCAATGCGCTTCGCCCTGCGGCCGTATGCCCAGCTTGGCCAGCAGATCACGGTCGCGCGTCACATCCGGGTTGCCGGTAGTCAGCAGTTTTTCGCCATAAAAAATCGAGTTGGCGCCCGCCAGAAAACACAGCGCCTGTATGGCTTCGGACATCTCCTGCCGCCCGGCGGATAGCCGCACATAACTTTTCGACAAGGCGATGCGCGCCACCGCGATGGTGCGCACGAATTCGAGCGGGTCGAGCGCCTCGGTGTCCTGCAACGGTGTGCCTTCCACCTGCACCAGCATGTTGATCGGCACCGATTCCGGCTGCGGGTCGAGGTTGGCGAGCTGTGCAATCAGCCCGGCGCGCTGGGTGCGTGATTCACCCATGCCGACAATGCCGCCGCAGCATACATGCAGGTCGGCACCGCGCACGCGATCCAGCGTGTCGAGCCGGTCCTGATAGGCGCGCGTGGTGATGACCTCGCCGTAAAATTCCGGCGCGGTATCGAGATTGTGGTTGTAGTAATCCAGCCCGGCGTCTTTGAGCTGCTCGGCCTGACCGTCTTTCAGCATGCCCAGCGTGGCGCAGGTTTCCAGCCCGAGCGCCTTGACCTCGCGCACCATGTCCAGCACCGGATCCAGGTCGCGCTGTTTGGGCCCGCGCCAGGCGGCGCCCATGCAAAAGCGCGTCGCACCGGCGGCCTTGGCAGCGCGCGCTGCGTCCAGCACGGCATCCATTTCCAGCAAGCCCTGATTTTCCACACCGGTATCGTAGCGCGCGGCCTGCGGACAATAGCCGCAGTCCTCGGAACAGCCACCGGTCTTGATGGACAGCAAAGTCGACAACTGCACGGTATTGGGATCGAAATGCTCGCGATGCACGCTTTGCGCGCGAAACATCAAATCGCTGAATGGCAGCCCGAACAAGGCCTCCACATCGGCCACGCGCCATTTTTCATTTGCGGCAGCGCTCAAGGCTGCGGGTTGGGTCATATCATTCATTGGTGTCTACCTCTATTATCATATCCTGCCATGGTTCATGGCCTGCCTTGTAAATACTCCATAGCCCCCACGGCACCACCACGATGACCAGGATCGCCCATACTGCCACCAGGCCATGCCAGTTGCCGAACAGGACATATATCGGCTGACCGAACACCATCATCGTCCCGGCTGCGCCATAGAATCGATAGCCGGAAAAACGGTTGTATTCAGCCGTGCGCGGGTTCGGATGATGGGCGATCGAGGCATAGACAAAAATCGAGGCCGCAATCCAGATCATCAGCAAAGGCGGAAACAGCGTGGCAATCACGCTGGCGATACTGAATAGCTGTGCGGCAAATCGGGATTGCTCAGCGGTAATAAGCTTTTTGACTTTCATGCACGTGTTGGCGCGTTAGAATGATGAATTGTCTTTTATTCCGGCTCGATAGTCAATTTCAGCCAAAGCCATATTGAACATCTGCACAAACTTTATACAACGTTTATTGCCTCAGGATTGCCTGTTATGTGGGACATTCTCTGGCCACAGCAAGCTTTGCTTAAAATGTGCGAACGACCTGCCCTGGCATCCGCGATCCTGTTGCCCGGTTTGCGCACTTCCTGCTCTGGATGCCCAGATATGCGGACACTGCCTTCAACGTGCGCCCCACTTTGCCGGTACCTGCGCCGCCTTTACCTATGCTTTTCCGCTGGATCGCCTGGTTCAGTCGCTCAAATACAGCCACAATTTCGCCATCGTCTCGGTGTTGGCAGACGCGCTGGCGGCGCGCGCCACGAGCCTGCCCTTACCCGATGCACTCATCCCCATGCCGCTACACCCCAACCGGCTCAGACAGCGCGGCTTTAATCAGGCTTACGAAATCGCCCGGCATATTGCCGGCAACTTGCATCTGCCAGTATGGCCACACGCCGCTACACGCATCCTTGACACACCACCGCAGGCCAGTCTGCCGCTCAAGGAGCGGCGCAAAAACCTGCGCGGCGCATTTGCCTGCGACAGCCGCATTCGCGGCAAGCGCCTCGCGATAGTGGATGACGTGATGACCAGCGGCAGCACACTGGATGCGCTGGCGGAGACATTGCTCAAGGGCGGTGCAGCGGAAGTGCAATGCTGGGTTGTTGCGCGGGCATTGCAGCATGGTTTCTGACGTCACTGCCCGGCTATCACTCAGCCCTGCTTAATGATCCAGAAAAGGATAGTCGGTGTAGCCGTGCTCATCACCACCATAAAGCGTCGCGGGGTCCAGCTCATTGAGTGGCGCATTGCGGCGCAGGCGCTCGACCAGATCCGGGTTGGAAATGAACGGCCGGCCGAAGGCGATGAGATCAACCGCATTGTCAGCCCTTGCAGCGAGCGCCATCTCGCGTGTGTAGCAATTATTGGCCATATAGGTATTCGGGAAACGCTTGCGCAGGGCGTTGAAATCGAAATCGCGGCCGGTTTCGCGCGGGCCGCCGGTATTGCCCTCGATCATGTGCAGAAAACCCAGTTTCCGAGCTGCTAGCTGGTCAACGACATAGCCATACAGAGCAACAGGATCACTGTCGTCGATGTCATTGAACGTGCTCAGCGGCGACAGGCGCACCCCTACACGATCGGCATCCCAAACCGAGAGCACGGCATCGGTGACTTCGAGCAACAGGCGGGCGCGGTTTTCGATGCTGCCACCGTAAATATCGGTACGCTGATTGGTTTTGTCGCGCATGAACTGGTCGAGCAGGTAACCATTCGCGCCATGAATCTCCACGCCGTCGAAACCTGCATCGCGGGCATTCTGGGCCGCGTTGCGGTAATCGGCAACGATGCCGGCAATCTCGGCTGTTTCCAACGCTCTTGGCGTGACCAGATCCTTCTTGCCCTTGTCGGTATACACCGTGCCGACCGGCTTGATCGCCGAAGGCGCAACAGGCAGTCCGCCGTCAGGCTGAAAATCGGGGTGCGAAATGCGTCCGACATGCCAGAGCTGAAGGAATATTTTTCCGCCCGCGCCATGCACCGCATTCGTCACCTTGCGCCATCCAGCGATCTGTTCCGGGCTATAGATGCCGGGCGTCTGGATATAGCCTTTGCCCTGCTGGGAAATTTGTGTCGCCTCGCTGATAATCAATCCGGCGCTGGCACGCTGCGTGTAATACGTTACCGCAAGCGGGCCGGGCACATCGCCAGCCAGTGCGCGGCTGCGGGTAAGCGGTGCCATGACAATACGGTTGGCCAGCGTCAGCGAGCCCAGATTGTAAGGTTGAAACAGGTCAGTCATGGTCGATACATCGGGATTGCCTGGGTGCTGGGTAGTCATTACTGGCTCCTGTAGTTACGGACTGAACAGTCCAAAATGATTAAAAAAACCGTATTACTTAATGCGAAGGCCCTAGCAGGCATTCCAATTGCACATCAATAATGGCCGCCAGTCTGTGCGGCTCCACACCACCCTTGGCCAGCACCTGGATACCGGCAATCAAATTAAGCAGCATATCGGCGCTGTGCGCCGGCTCAAAACCGAACGGTATCGAGCCATCAGCGTTTCCACGCTGGATAGTTTCTGCCAAAAATGCGGCAAGCATGTCGAGGTGATGGCGCACCGCGTCTTCGATTTCGCGATCATGCGGCGCCAGTTCCACAGCAATATTCACGATCAGACAACCGCAACGCTGGCTGGGGCGGCATGCTGCCGGATCGATACTGTGCCTGACCCATGCGGCGAGTAGCGGAGCAACCGGTACATCGGCACTGAAATGGCGCCGGGTCTCGGCCATCTCGCGTGCGCTGTACCGGCTCAATGCCGCCAGTAGCGCCTCGCGCTTGCTCCCAAAACATTCGTAAAAGCTGCTTTTGCTCAACCCCATGGTCGCCATCAAATCCGTCATCGACGTTGCCTCATAGCCCTTGAGCCAGAACGCATTGAGCGCTTGGTCAAGGGCATGGTCGATATCGAATTCGCGGCAGCGAGGCATGAATTCATTCCTTCCTGAAACGGATTGAAATTGTATCGGACTGATCGGTCCAAATCAAGTCTGCCTTGCAGGATGGCTGAATAATATAATCCATAATAATACTCAATATTGTAATTGATACATACATGGACTATATTAAATCACCAAGCAGAATCGCAAAGGGAATCACCATGACCAATGCCGCCCCCTCAATCCAGACTGCCAGCCAGGTAACCAGCCGCGCCATGTCTGCCGCCGGCTTGCGCGCCTTTTTCAATATCGCCCACGACTGGAAATTGAATACCGAAGCGCAGATGACACTGCTGGGCAAGCCCGGACGCTCCACGTTTTTTAAATGGAAATCCAGCCCGCAGACTGCCGATCTCAAACACGACACCCTGGAGCGTCTTTCCTACATCCTGGGTGCATACAAGGCATTGCAGGTGCTTTTGCCTGACCAGCGCGCAGCGGATGACTGGGTGAAAAAGCCCAATACTGCCCCCCTGTTCGGCGGCAAGAGTGCACTGGAGCGCATGCTGGGCGGCAATGTCGGTGACCTGCTGGCAGTGCGGCAATACCTGGATGCCAGGCGCGGAGGCTGGGCTTGATCTATCCCCGTGTCCACCTCGCCTGGAGCCCAACGTGGCGCGTCATCCCAACCCGTTTCCCGGCTATCAACCTGTTTGACCGCGTGGCCTCGCCGCAGGATTTCGAGGCGCTATATGCGCTGGAGGCGATGACCAATGATCGCATCCGCAACGAAGTCGGGCTGATCAGCCTGATGCCGCCCACCGAGCGGCTCTTCGGCAATGGCAGCGGGCCGATCATGGCGGCGTTCACGCACCTGAATCCGCACGGCAGCCGCTTTAGCGACGGCAGCTACGGCGTGTTTTACTGCGCCAGGGACAAGGCAACTGCCATCGCTGAAACCCGCTATCATGCCGGCCTGTTCCTGGACGCCACCCATGAAGCATCCATGCGTCTGCAAATGCGCCTGTATAGCGTGCAAGCGAAAGGTGAGGTGGTTGATCTCAGGGAAGCGTCCACCACTGACACCCGCATCATCGACCCCGTTGATTACAGCTATCCCCAGGGCATCGGGCGACAACTACGCGCTGCAGAGGTACAAGGTATCCTCTATCCTTCCGTGCGCAAACCGGACGGTGAATGTCTGGCCGCCCTGCGGACCGGCATCCTTCGCGATTGCCTGCATTCGGCGTATCTGGAATACAACTGGAATGGCCGGGAGATTGACGCGGTATTCGAGATTGAGCAAATTGCCTAGAGCGTTAGGCCCCAGCTCAACACCCAAACACCCGCCTCACAAACTCACTTCCTCAATCGTAAACAGCCGCCGATACTCGCGCATGGCGTAGCGGTCGGTCATGCCGGCGATATAGTCTGCGATGGCACGCGGCGCGTCGCTATGGGCTTTTTCCTGGTGCTCGGTGGGCAACAAACCCGGGTCGGACAGGAACACCCCAAACAGGTCGGTAACCACACGCACAGCCTTGGTGCTCATGCGCGCGACGCGATAGTGGCGGTACAGGTGTTTGCGTAAAAACTGTTTGAGCTCGCGATTTTCGTCCGCAATAGCGGGACTGAAACTGACGAGCATGGGCGCGACGCGCACTTCGTCCAGGCTTTGCACTCCCGCCGCATCGATGGCGGCCTGGCTATGTTCCACCAGGTCGAGCACCAGGGTGTTGATCATGCGCCGTACGGTTTCGTTGATCAGGCGGCGGCCGTTGAGTTGCGGGTATTTGGCCTGGGCCGCTTGCAGATGGCGCGCGAACAGGCTGACCTGCTCCAGTTGCTCGATCGTGATCAGGCCCGAGCGCAAACCGTCATCGACATCGTGATTGTTGTAGGCGATTTCATCGGCGAGGTTGGCAACCTGCGCCTCCAGGCTGGGCTGCTGTTTCATGATGAAGCGCTCACCGACGTCGCCCAGCATGCGCGCATGATGCAGCGAGCAATGCTTGAGGATGCCTTCGCGCGTCTCGAAGCACAAATTGAGGCCGTCGAATTCGGCGTAGCGCTCTTCCAGCTTGTCCACCACGCGCAGGCTTTGCAGGTTGTGCTCAAAACCGCCGTATTCCTTCATGCAGGCATTGAGCGCATCCTGCCCGGCGTGGCCGAACGGCGTATGGCCGAGGTCGTGCGCCAGCGACACCGCCTCCACCAGGTCTTCATTCAGCGTCATGATGCGCGCGATGGTGCGGCCGATCTGCGCGACTTCCAGACTGTGTGTAAGACGCGTGCGGAACAGGTCGCCCTCGTGGTTCACGAACACCTGGGTCTTGTATTCCAGGCGGCGGAAGGCGCTGGAATGAATAATCCGGTCGCGGTCGCGCTGGAATTCGCTGCGCGGCGCGGCCGACGGTTCAGGGTGACGCCGCCCGCGCGAATCAGCGCTGCGGGCGGCGTAGGGGGCAAGTTCAGGCCGGCTGGACATAGTGGGTAAGCGCCGCCTCCAGGTCGGCTTGCGGCACCTCGGCGGTGACAAACGCCGCCCCGATGCCGCGCAACAACACAAAGCGGATGCGCCCGCCTTCAACCTTTTTATCCAGCCCCATGTGCTGCATGTAGGCTTCCACGCCCAGATCGGGCGCGCTGTCGGGCAGGCCGGCACGGCGGTACAGGCTGCGCACGCGCTCGACTTCGGCTGCGCTCATCAGCCCCATGCGCCGCGACACGTCCGCTGCCAGCACGGTGCCGCCGGCCACCGCCTCGCCATGCAGCCAGTTGCCGTAGCCCATGCCGGATTCGATGGCGTGGCCGAAGGTGTGGCCGAGATTCAGCAACGCGCGCAGGCCGGATTCGCGCTCGTCCTTGGCCACCACTTCGGCCTTCACCTCGCACGAGCGGCGCACCGCGTAGGCAATCGCCTCCGCATCCAGTGCGCGCAGTTTTTCGACGTTGGCTTCGAGCCAGTCGAAAAACGCCGCATCGTGGATCAGGCCGTACTTGATCACCTCCGCCAGCCCGGCAGACAGCTCGCGCGGCGGCAGGGTTTTCAGCGTGTCGGTATCGGCCAGCACCAGTTGCGGCTGGTAGAACGCGCCGACCATGTTCTTGCCCAGCGGATGGTTGATGCCGGTCTTGCCGCCCACCGACGAATCCACCTGCGCCAGCAACGTGGTGGGAATCTGGATGAACGGCACGCCGCGCAGATAGCTCGCCGCCGCAAAACCGGTAAGGTCGCCGATCACGCCGCCGCCCAAGGCGATCAACGTGGTCTTGCGCTCGCAGCGATGGGTCAGCAGCGCGTCGAAAATCGTATTCAGCGTTTCCCAGGTTTTGTATTGCTCGCCATCCGGCAGCACGATGGGCACGACTTCCACGCCGTTCAGCGCCAGGCCGTCGGTGAGGGTTTGCAGATACAACGGCGCCACCGTGGTATTGGTGACGATGGCGACGCGCTTTTGCGCCAGATGCGGCAGGATCAGGCCAGGCTGGTGCAACAGCCTGGCGCCGATGTGGATGGGGTAGCTGCGCTCGCCCAAGTCTACGGTAAGGGTTTGCATGTTTATCGTTTCGTCAGAAATAAAATGCTCAAACTGAACGTCCATTGTATCCGATACCGGCTTTCTGTCAGGGACAAGGATACTGGCGGATCGAGTTTCATCGCCATGACCCAAATTCATCCGGCGCTGATGCGAGCCAAACATTCTGCCGGGCTGAGTATCAGCACGCCACATTCAGCCGGGAAATGCCGTCCGTTTCCGGTAACAATGGGGCAAGCCGCTGTCTTGGCAGTCGCAATGAAGGGTGCGTCACCCGGATCGGGCAGGTTTGCCGGAATTTGTGCATTGGGCACAATGTGGAGTGCCAGCGCGGACAAGTCATCCAGCAGACGGTCTACCAACTCGCTTGGGAAACCAAAGCGGGCACGGCGCAAAACTTCTGTGTATTCGGCCAGAATGGCCGGGCTGACTACGGGGATCAATACAAACGCGCGGATTTCCTCAATGACCCGTGCCGGCGTGCCGCGTGGATTGATAACTGCGGAGACCACCACATTGGTGTCAATGACCGCCTGCATTACGTGCTTGTCGTGTAGCCATAATTTCAGCGTCAATCTCGTCCTGAGTCATTTTATCCAACCCTTGCCGCACCGCGTTTTCCTGCAGCTTGCGCACCGTCGCCGCGAAGCGTTCCCCACGAATAGCGCGCAGGGTTGCTTCCAGCCCCTCCGGACTGGTGTTGACGAGCACAGCAAAGGGCTTGCCGTTGCGCGTAATGACAACATCCTCGCCAGCTTCGACTTTAGCCCAGACCTTGGCCGATTCAGCCCGGAGTTCACGGGCGCTCACAAAATCCATGATCATCTCCTGTACGCTTTTGTGTACCATATTATAGACACACAATCAGATCTCTGGAAGCCTATGGAAGTGCGGCTAACGCCAATAGCATGGTTATAGTTCGCCATAGGTGTCAAATATCAAACCTGGCTTACCGCAATATTTACCATTGTTTATCCTGTGAGCGCCTATCACCGGGGCATTTGCAGCCAGATATTGAATATTGCCAGCAGGCATCGGGTTTGCTTTACACATACGATTGCCAACATAATGAATAAATGACAATAATTCACCGTCATAATCATTGATTACAATAAATCGCGACAAAGTCGCCATTAACTTCAGAGCCAAACCATGATTCAAGCATCAAAAAGCCTGTACGGTTATCGTGAACTGCTCATCGCGCTGGCATGGAAAAACATCACCGTGCGTTACAAGCAAGCATATCTGGGCATTGCCTGGGCCATCGTCAAGCCACTTACGCTGATGTTGATCTTCACCCTGGTCAAGAGCTTCGTCGGCATCGACAGCGGCACCATTCCCTACCCCATCCTGACCTTCGCCGCGCTGATGCCGTGGACCTTTTTTCAGGAATCCGCATCGGAAGGCGTGACCAGCGTCGTGGGCAACGCCAACCTGATCAAGAAAATCTATTTCCCGCGCGAGATATTCCCGCTCACCGCCGTCGTCACCAAACTGGTGGAACTGGGTATCAACTTTTTCATTCTGGCCGGGCTGATGGTCTGGTACCACATGATCCCCAGCATCTACATGCTCTGGGTGCCGCTCATCATTCTCTACACCCTGCTGGCCGCCCTGACTGTCGCCTTTGTCGGCGCCGCCATCAATGTCTATTACCGCGATGTCGGCACCGCGCTGCCGGTGCTGCTTTCCCTGCTCATGTACGCTTCGCCGGTCATCTATCCTCTGCATCTGGTCAAAGACAAATTACTGGTGCACCAGGCAGCAGGCGAATGGTCCAACACGCTCTATACCCTGTACACCCTGAACCCGCTGGCCGGCATCATCGACGCGTTTCAGAGCGTAGTATTGAGAAACGAAGCGCCCGACTTAGCGGCCATGATTCCCGGCATGATCCTGATCGCGATTCTGCTCCCCTTGAGCTACGCCTTCTTCAAACGGGCGGAATCGTATTTCGCCGACGTGATTTGAGGGCAACGAGTAGGGGACAGGGAATAGCTGATAGTGGATAGGGATTACGAACTTTTGACTACCATGACTAATATCGACGCTCAGGCCAAAGATCCGCGGGAGCAGGAAATCCGGGCGATGCTTGTCGCCACCATGCGCGCCAATACAAATCGCCTGGGCGGCCATCAGGTCGTCCTGTTTGGCTCTCGTGCACAGGGCAACGCCAAATCACGTTCCGATTTT